>VBEO01000038.1 GCA_005881825.1 Chloroflexota bacterium
GCGGTGCTGGAGCACGAGAAGGTGCTGGTCGACGTGGGTCGCGAGGAGGTACCGCAGAAGCTGTGCTACGCGACCGAGGTCCTGCAGAACGCGGTCGACCCCGACGGCGCTCTGCAGGACGCCAACGCGCAGCACGCGCGACGCGGCTTCTGGATCAGCGAGCTCGACGGCATGTACCGGCTCGACGGCAACCTCGACCGCGAGGGCGGGGCCGCCCTGCGCACCGCGCTCGAAGCCGTCATGGGCCCGCCCGCGGATTGCGACTCGCGCACGCCGGCCCAGCGCCGGGCCGATGCCTTGGTCGAGCTGGGCCGGCGCGCAATGGACCGCGGCGAAGCAGGGACCAGCGGCGGCCAGAAGCCGCACCTGGCGATCCTGGTCAAGGCCGAAGCGTTGGCCGGCGCCGAAGCCGGCGAGCTGGAGTGGGCGGGGCCGGTGCCCGGCCAGACCGTGCGCCGCCTGGCCTGCGACTGCGCCGTTTCACTACTGGTGGTCGGCGCGGACGGGAAGGTCGTGCACGGCAGCGAAGAGCGGCGGGTGCTATCCCCAGCTCAGCGGCGGGCCGTCGAGCATCGCGACCGGCACTGCCGGTTTCCCGGCTGCGACCGGCCGCTGGCCTGGACCGATGGCCACCACCTGGTTCACTGGGCCGACGGCGGACCCACCGACGTCGACAACGTTTACCTCTTGTGCCGGCCTCATCACCGCCTCGTGCACGAGGGCGGCTGGCGGGTCAGCAAGCAGCCGGGCGGCGAGCTCCTGGCCCTGCCGCCCTAGACGCGATTATTCCGCTGGCGTTATGCGGACGACCGGGATCTCGCGGTCGGTCTTTTTCGGGTAGCCCCCGTAGACCGGCGCCACCGCCACCACGCGCGCGAAGGCCTGATCCCGCTCCGCGCCCGTGAGCGACTTCACCGAAGCCTTGAAGCGCCGGTTGCCCACCTGCGCCCACACCTGGTCCGGATTTCGCGCCAGGTTGTAGAACCAGCCCGGATGGCTGGCCGAGCCGCCCTTGGAGGCGACGATCAGCCAGGCGTCGTCGCCGTCGGGGAAGCCGCCGAGCACGTGCGTGCGCTCCTGGCCAGAGCGCGCGCCGATGGTGGTGAGGAGGAGGACAGGAAACCCCATGAACTTGCCCGGCTCCGGACCGGGCACGCGCCGGTAGCGGGCGACCTGGCGGGCGAAGAAGGGACGCCCGATCCGGATCATCAAGCCGCCCATCAGACGATCGCCGCGAGTGCCGCGGGGCGGTACCCGGATTGCCGATTCCTTTTGGTCCATCGCAGTATTAAGCCAGGAACAAACGTGTACGTCTCAACCTTGAAACGGCCGAGCGCGCTGATCCCTCTGGGGATGTCGTTGGCTGCCCTCGCCCTGGTGGCCGGACACATCGCGGTCGCGGGTGTGGCGCGGCAGGCCGACGAGGGCACCGAAGCGCATCTCTGGCAGCTATTGATGGCCGCCCAGATACCCCTGATCGCCTTCTTCGCCCTCACCACGCTGCCCCGAGCTGTCAAGCCGGCGCTTTTCGTCCTCCTGCTCCAGACGCTGGCGGCCTTGGCGGCGGCCGCGCCGGTGTTCATCCTCAACTGGTAAGGATGGAGAACGAGGTCCGGATTTAGACCGCGGACGGCGAGATGCCGACCTTCGTCGCGCACCCTGACACCGGTGGCTCTTTCCCGGTGGCGGTGCTGTACATGGACGGTGTGGGGTACCGGGAGCAGATCAAGGAGAACGCTCGGCGCTTCGCCGCCGCCGGCTACTACTGCCTCGCCCCCGACCTCTACTACCGAGCCGGCGAGGGCATTCACTTCGACCTCTCGAACATGGAGGCCGAGCGCGAGCGAATGATGAAAGTCGCCTCCACCGTCAAACCCGAGAAGGTGGTGGAGGACACCAAGGCCGTGTTCGCCGCCGTGGCCTCCGACCCGGCTGCGCCACCGGGCCCCAAGGTCTGCGTCGGCTACTGCCTGGGCGCCCGAATGGCCCTGCACGCCGCCTCGGCGCTACCCGACGAATTCGTGGCGGCCGCCGGGATCCATCCCGGCGCCCTCTTCACAGATCAGCCCGACTCACCCCACCATGACCTGGCCGGCGTGCGCGGCGAGCTCTATATCGCCTTTGCCGAGGTCGACCGCACGGCGACGCCGGAGAACGTCGACAGCTTCCGCGCCGAGATGGAGCGACAGGGAGTGCGAGGCGCGGTGGAGCGGTTACCGGGCGTGACCCATGGCTTCGCTATGGCCGACCTGCCCGTGTACGACCGCGAGGCCTCCGAGCGCCACTTCGAGCGCACGCTCGACCTCTGGCGGCGCAACCTTCCGGTGGCCAGCGCTACGGGCTGACCATGGGCACGACGTTGCCCATCCGAAAAATTGGTTCTCATGTCTAAGCAAGAGGTCGACGCCTATCTGGCCGCGGTTGAGGAGCCAAAGCGCCGCACCCTCGAGCAGCTGCGCCAAACCATCCTCAGCCTGGTCCCCGAAGCCGAGCAGGTGATCTCCTACGGGATGCCCGCCTTCCGCGTGCCGGGCGGCGTGGTCGCCGGCTTCGCTGCCTTCAAGAAACACCTCAGCTACCTGCCCTTCAGCGGCTCCGTGCTGCCGGCGTTGAAATCCGAGATCGCGGGCTACACCTACACCAAGGGCTCTCTCCACTTCCCGATCGACCAGCCGCTGCCCCAGCCACTGGTCAAGAAGATGGTCGAGCTCAGGCTCCAGCAGATGCGGACGGAGCGCCGGAGCTAGCCGATCTTCGCCACCAGCGAGCCGACGTAGGCGTCCAGCTCACGTCGTTGCTGCTCGGTCTTGGCCCACTCTGGAGTGAGGTTGAGCGCTTCCCAAAATGGGTCCGGCTCGGCTCCAACTACCTCGCGGTACAGGTGCAGGAAGCGTTCAGCGACCTCGAATCCGAAGTCGGCCACCAGGTTGCGGCGGAAGTGGCCGAAGTCGAGCTCGACAGGACCCATGGAAGCGTTCACCCAGTCCAGCACTGCCGTGGGCCGGCCGCGTGACCACAGCACGTTGTAGTGCTGGAAATCTCGGTGTACGAACCGCGGCTCATACGCGGGCCAGGGGCCGCGAACGATTTCGATCAATCGCTCCCAGTCCCGCACGCGGCGTGACCATCCTGGGGGTTGGCATAGTCGGAGATCGTCCCAGAGCACCCACTTCTGTACGAGAACGCTTCCCGGATCGAAGGCATGGATCGGGGGCAGGAGCTCGGCCATCCGTCTCAGCCAGGGCTCGATGTCCGCCGGCTGCAGGACCAGCCGGCCCGGCATCCGCGTCATCAGCACGGCCGGAACGTCGCAATCGGCCCCGTTCGGGTCGACCGCGACCAGCCGCGGCGCTGGAATGGCCGACCGCTCCAGCAGCTGCAGGTTTCGCGCTTCCTTCTCCGCCAGATCAGGTTCTTCCATCAGCCAGGTCAGGCGGACGTTGCGTCGGAGAACCAGCCGCAGGACCCTCCCGCTCGGCGTGCCCACATCCACGGCATGCACCGCCGATGCGGTGCCACCCCTGAGCTGCCGTGCCCGGAGGACATGGGCGCGCCTGCCGACGCTGGCTTCGACCCAGGCCCTGGCGCGCGCCGGCAAAGCCCCGAAATGGGCGCCCGGCCAGCCCACGCTATGCCGAGTAGCGCTCGTACTGCAGCCTGAACAGCTCGATCACGCCTGCAGCGTCGTCGGGGCCGTTCATCCAGCAGCTCACCCAGCCGCTCTCGGGCAGAACGTGGTGCGGTGCCGCGCGACCCTCCGCGATCACCTGGTCGTGCAGCTTGCGGGGTAGCGGGAGATCTGCCAGGCGGTCGCCGTGGACGTGGCCCATTTCCTTCCGCCCGTACCGGTACTCGACGCCGCCAAAGCGGTGCGGATGCACCTCGACCCCAGGCCAGGAGGTGACCTCCTCCCTGATCAGCTCACCGGCTCGACTCAGCGGGCCACCCTCTGAACTGAGTCGAGGAAGCTCCGCAGCTCCGAGTTGAAGCGCTCGGGCGCCTCGACATGGCTGAGGTGCCCCGCCTGTTCGATCACCACCAACCGCGAACCTGGTATCCGCGCGTGAAGGTCCGCGGCGACACCCAGTGGCGACCGGACATCCTGGTCGCCCCAGAGCAGAAGGCTCGGTACTGCGACGTTGCGTAGCTCGTCGCGCAGATCGGCTTGAGCGAGCGCCTGGATCATCACCCGCATACCGTCCGGGTTGAACTCGGCGACGATCGCCGCAAGCTCCTCGACGACAGGTTTGGGAGCGGCTGGCGTGACGAAGCCCGGCATCCACTTGGCCACCACCTGATCGGGGGGTAGGTCAAGATCGGGCAGGCTCTGGCTCAAGCGCTGGGCGACGATCTCAGGTGAGAAGGAGCCGCTCCAGCCCGCGTAGGTGTCTGCCAGCACCAGGCTTTTCGGAATTGCGGGATGCCGCACGGCGAGCTGCAGCGCGAGGGTTCCGCCGAAGGAGTTGCCGACCATGTGCGGACGGCCCAGCCCCAGTTCTCCAACGAACCCCGCGAGGACCTCGGCGTAGTCGGCAATCCGGAACCGCTCGGGCGGAATCGATGAGGCCCCGCAGCCGGGAGCGTCCCAAGCCACCACCGTGTATTCGTCGGCCAGCTCGAACTGCCGGCGCCAGACGCGGTGGTCGCCGAAGAAGCCGTGCAGGAAGACCACCGGGGGTCCGGCACCTTCGCGGCGATAGGCGATCCGGAGGCCGCCGACCTCGACCTGACCTACGAGCTCCTCACCCGCGCGCATCGGCGGCCCCGAATCCGAATTCGTTTCCGTCGGGGTCGCGGTACGCGGCCTTGCGGACGCCGTTCGGATAGGTCTCTTGCTGGACGGGAGTGAGTCCGCGTTCGGCGACCTGGCCGACGAGCGCGTCGAGGTCATCGACGAAGATGAGATGCCGAGCGTGGCCGGCGTGCTCCGGACGCTGCTCGATGAAGACGTGCCGGTGCTCGCCGAGCTCCCACACCGCCTCGGCGTCGTTGGGAAAGAACGACGGAGGCGCGCCGAAGAGCCGCTGGTACCAGTCCACCGCCGTCCCCAGGTCCGCGACGGCGATTCCCGCGAACAAATCATTCGACACTGAAGCCAGCTTGCTCGAATTGGGGTGGCTAGTGGGATTTGAACCCACGGCCCCCAGGGCCACAACCTGGTGCTCTGCCGCTGAGCTATAGCCACCGCGTGACGCTCGGCGAAGCTCGGATTCTACCCTTGCACCGATGAGCCTCCTCAAATCGCCAGGCGGTTTCCGGTTCCTCCCCACCGACGGTCCTTTCTGCCAGGGCGTGGCCGCCGAACCCGGCTTCCAGATCGTCCGCGTCCGCCTCGCCCGGCACACCCCGCTCGACGAGGGCTTCCGCGCGGTCGAGCAGACGCTGGAGCGGGCCGGCCGCCCGCTCACCGCCCTGTGCGCCATGGAGCTGCGGATCCCCAAGCAGCTCACGCAGGACGGCTTCAACGAGTTCAACAAGGGATACGTGGCCCAGCACGAGAAGTGGGGATTGCGGATCGAAAATCACATGCAGGCGGCTCGCACCAACGTGGCGCCCGAGCTCGACCCGCCGTCCGGGCCCTGCCTGCGCGCCTTCTGCTACACGGAAGAAGCAGCCGGCTCCGGCCGGCGAACCTTCGTGATCAGCGGCGCGCCCGAGCCGCCCGGCACCCAGAACGGGCTGTGGGAGGCCATGGAAAAGATCATGGACGAGCGCATCCGGCAGCTCGGCGTCAGCTGGGACGACGTCAACGACGTCCAGTTCTACGGCCCACGCGCCGAGCACGCCGAGGTGGCACGGGCTGGCCGGCGCTTCGACGGCGCCGGCGTGCGCTGGTTCTACGCGCTGCCGCCCATCGAGGGCCTTCGCCTGGAGCTCGACGTGCGCGGGCTGGCTCGCGACACCTTCGCCTGAGGCAAGATCAGAATGGCGACATGGCAGCACTCGACCTGATCGAAGCGCCGTCAGAGATGTCGGCGGACTACCTGAAGGAGCTCAAGCACACGCTGGTGGTGTCGGGCGACACCGAGCTGATCTCGGCGCCGGCCTACTACCTGGCGGCCCAGCGCGCCCCCAGCATCAACGCCTTCATGACCGGCATCGCCATCATCCAGGACGAGCTGGCGCACGCCCACATCGCCTACCACATCCTGGAAGAGCTGGGCGAGGACCAGGAGAAGCTGATCTTCAGCCGCGACCCCAAGTCCTTCCGCTATCCCTATGCCTTCGACGTCCCGCTCGAGTCCTGGACGGAGCTGATCGTGGCCAACGCCTTCTATGACCAAGCCGGTTTCTGCCTGCTCGGCGACATCCACGAACACTGCTCGTACGGCCCCTGGAAGCGAGGGCTGAACAAGGTGATGCTGGAGGAGAACTTCCACCTCCGCAACGGCCGCAACTGGATGAAGAAGATGAGCCAGGCCGGGGGCGAGACCAAGGCCGAGCTGCAGCGCGCGGTCGACTGGATGTTTCCGCTCACCGTCGAGTGGTTCGGGCTGCCCGACGAGCTCAAGATGCACTCCAAGCAGCTCGACTACAAGCTCAAGGGCAAGACCAACGACCAGCTCCGCCAGTGGTGGCTGTCGCTGGTGGTGCCCTACTGCGAGGAGCACGGCGTCAAGGTCCCCGCCCACCAGGAAGGCGAGCAGTACGTGCTCGACTATCCCTTCCCCTGCACCTTCGACGCAGAGGCGCGGCGCTGGGACTTCAAGGATCCCTGCACCTGGGACGACGTGCTCGCACGCTGGCGCGCCCGCGGGCCCCGCAACGCCGAGATGGTGGCCATGTTCCAGGAGGAGTTCCACACCTTCCGCAAGGCGCATGCCCATAACTGACGGGCTCCTGGACGCGCTCAAGGACGTCCAGGACCCCGAGATGCCGATCAACATCGTCGATCTGGGCCTGGTCTACGGCGTCCACCGCACCGGCTCGCGGGTCGACGTCGACCTGACCTTCACGGCCATGGGCTGCCCCGCCTACGACTTCCTGCTCAGCGACGTGCGCGAGCGCCTGCTCCGCGAGCCCGGGGTCGAAGACGTGCTGATCCGGGTGGTCTGGGACCCGCCGTGGAGCGCCGAGCGGCTCACCGAAGCGGGCCGCGACGCGCTCCAGATGTGGGGCCTCGCCGTATGACGCACGCGTACAACCGCGTTCAGGGTGCGGCTCGCGAGTACGGGGTGTTCGCCCGCAAGCTGCGCGCCGAGCCTCTGCGCCAGGTCGGCACCGTGGTGGCCCCCGACGACGACCTGGCCGCCGCCTACGCGCGCGCGACCTATGACGAGGAGCGCTGGATCGAGATGGCGATCGTGGCCCGCGACCAGCTGGTCACGCTGTGGGCGCCGGGCGAAGAGACCTCTGAAGCATGAGCCTCAGCCAGCTGGTCCTGAGCCTGGCCGACAACAAGCAGCTGCTAGGCCTCCGCTACGCCGAGTGGGCCACCCGCGCCCCCTCCCTGGAGGCCGACATCGCGGCCGCGGGCATGGGCCTTGACGACCTCGGCCACTGCCGCGTCCTCTACGGCTGCCTGGAACCGCTGGGCGACGACCCCCGGAAAAGCCTGGCTCGGGACAGCGATCCCACCGCCTACTGGAGCCTGCCCTACTTCGACCAGGCCTTCCCCTCCTGGAGCCACTTCGTGGCCGCCAACGCGGTGCTCGACACGGCTTTCACAGCCCTGATCCAGGCCTGCGTAGAAGGGAGCCAGGAGGTGCTGCAGACGCGCCTGCGCAAGATGCTCATGGAGGAGCGCTACCACTTCCTGCACGGCCGCAGCTGGCTGCGCAGCGGCATCGACCCGGAGCCGCTCGATGAGGCCTGGCGCCAGGCCATCGCCTGGTTCGGCCCCCCTGATGGCGAGCTGGCCGAGCTGCACGGGAAGGGCGTCCTCAGCCTGGGGCCGGCCGACCTGGTGGCCCGGGTCTCGGAGCGCCTCGAGGTTCAGCCTCCGAAGCTCCGGATCGACTGGAAGGGCTGGGACCCCAAGCGCCGGCGCGAGGGCAAGGGCGGCGGCATCGACCAGCGCACGTTCGACATGCTGCGCGGCCTGGAGGAGAAGCGCTTCGCGCCGGCCGGTGCCTGAGCCCGAGGAGCCGCGGCCGGCGCCGCGCTGCCCTTTCTGTGGGTCCGAGCGCGCGGAGCTGATCTCGCTCTTCGGGACCCAGGCCATGGTCCTCCAGTACCGCTGCCAATCGTGCCGAACGGTCTTCGAAGCCAACAAGTACCCCGCGCCTACGTCGACAGACTGAAGGCCGCCGGCGTCATTCGCTCGCCGGCGGTGGAGCGCGCCGTGGGCGCGGTTCCCCGTCACGCGCTCCTGGAGCGAGTCTGGACCGGCGAACAGGGCAACTGGTCGGAGGCCGAGCTCACGCTCGAGCTCGCGTACAGCGAGCGGGCGCTGATCACCCGCCTGGGCCCGGACGGCAATCCCAGCAGCTCCAGCTCCCAGCCGGCGCTGGTCGCCTCCATGCTCGAGCTGCTGAACCTCCAGCCTGGGATGCGGGTGCTGGAGATCGGAGCCGGCACCGGCTACAACGCAGCCCTGATTGCGGTGGTCGTGGGCGACCAGTCGCTGGTCACCACCATCGAGTACCAGCCGGACGTGGTGGCGCAGGCCCGCAGGCTGCTTGCCGCCGCCGGCTACGGCGGCATCGAGGTCCGTGCCGGCGACGGCTTCGAGGGCGCCGCCGACCGCGGCCCATTCGACCGCATCGTAGCCACGGTCGGCGTGACCGACGTGGCGCCCGCCTGGCTGGCGCAGCTGGAGCCAGAGGGCCGCCTGCTGCTGCCGCTGCGGCACGGCGGGGCGAACCCGGTCTTCGACTTCGTGCGTGAGGGCGCCGGCGCCCGCGGCCGCTACGCCGGCTTCTCGGGGTTCATGCCCATCCAGGGCGCCCTGCACGACCCCGCTTACGCACCTCCCAAATGGACGGACCAGGAGCGCCGCGAGCTGCCCGCCCCGGGCGGCCTGGAGGAGCCCGGCGGCCTGCTCGGCTTCTGGTTCCACCTCGGGATCCGCGACCCCCGCACGGCCTTTTTCGAATGGAAGCCCGACGCCACCCATCCCTTCGGTCTGGCCGCCGGTGAAGCGGGGCGGGTGCTGGTGGGGCGGGGCTCCGTGGTGCTGGCCGGCGCGGAGTCCCTGCTCGCCGACCTGCGCCGCCACCACGCGGAGTGGGACTCGCTGGGCCGGCCGCGCGTCGACGCTTACGAGGTCCTGATCGGACTTCCCGAGCAGGCCGGCGACTTCGCCGTCGAGGGCCGGCTGCGGCCGCGGCTGTTCCGCCGGCTCTGACCCGCGACTCCTACTTGGCCGGTGGTTCGTCCCGGTGGTACTGGCCCGCCTGGGCCAGGAGGACGCTGGCAGCCGGCCGCTTGAACGCCTCACTGCGTGTGGTCGCCGCCGGGTCCGACGATCCGGCAGGGGTCTCGCCCGCAGCCGTTGGAGCCGCATCCGGCCGGGAGACTGCGCTGCGCGGCAAAGGCGGCGTTGCGACCACGGGCGCGGGTGCCGGTTCAGCCGCGGCGGCTTCCGGTGCGGCGGCCAGGCTGAGTGCGTAGGTCCCGGTGCGGACCACGGTGCCGGGCAGGCGGGTGGAGGCGGTCACGCCCGCCGAGAAGATCAGGTTGGTGACCGCCAGCAGGGCGGCCACGTAGGCGACGCCGAGGCCGACCAGGCCGGAGCCTGCGCGAGCCGAAAGCGTACTGGTCATGTCTCTCCCTCTCAGGACGCCACCGTCAGCGCGGGGCGCGAATGCTCCCGCGCCGGCCGGGGCTGGAGTGAGCGCCAGATCTCCGCGATCTCGGCGCGATGCTTGGCAAAGAGCTCGACTATGGCGGGGTCGAACTGGCCGCCGCCGCCCGCGATGATCTCGCGAGCCGCCCGGTTGAAGGTGTGGGCCGGACGGTAGGGCCGGGTCGAGGTGAGGGCGTCCAGGGCGTCGGCCACGGCCACGATGCGGGCCACCTTGGGGATCGCCTCACCCATCAGCTGCAGCGGATAGCCGGTCCCGTCCCAGCGCTCGTGGTGGTGGAGGACGATGTCGTAGACGCCCCGCTCCCAGGCCATGCCGCGCAGCAGGCGGCGGCCGGTGACAGGGTGCCGGCGCATCTCGGCCAGTTCGTCGGGTTCGAGCGGGCCCGGCTTGGCCAGCACGCGGTCGGGTACCCCGATCTTGCCGATGTCGTGGACCAGGCAGCCGCGGCGGATGACATCCAGCTCGGCGCGTGAAAGGCCGGCCGCCCGCCCCAGCACGTGGCTGTAGGCGGCCACCCGGATCGAGTGCCGGTGCGTGTACCGATCGCGGGCGTCGATGGTGGCCGAGAGGCTCAGCAGCGCGTCGTCGCTCAGGCGCTCCAGGCGGCTGGTGCGCTCCTGCAGGAGCTCGGTCATGGCATTGAAGGAAGCGGTGAGGCGGCCGATCTCGTCCCCCGAGCGCACCGTCGCCCGGTGCTCCAGGTGGCCCTCGCCGACCTCGGCCGTCGCCTTCAAGACCTCGCGCAGCGGGCTGGTGATGGCGCGCGTCACCAGCGACCCCACGATCACCGTGAGCAGCAGCGCGGCCAGGCAGACGCCCACGATCACCGGCACGACCAGCGCCTGCGCGGCGGCCAGCGGATCGGTGGGCACCATCATGGCCACGTAGCCGCAGGGCTGGTAGCGCAGGATCCAGGGCACGAACACGATCGCCTCGCTCTCCCCGCCGGCGCTCACCGGGCGCACCACCGTCGAGCTGCCGGCCACCGCGGCCGCACGGTCGCGGGCGTCGAGGCTGGGCACCGCCACGTTGAGCGCCGCCGAGCTGGCGAGCGCGTCACCCTGGGGGTCGAACAACGCGACCTGGAGGTGCGAGCTCTGGGCCAGCTCGGCCAGGATCTGGTCGAGGGTCTCGCTCACCGCGATCGCGCCCACGATCGCACCCCCGGCGTCCATGACGGGTCCGATCGTGTACAACCGGCGCTCCACGCCGGCGCCATAGAGGCCCACGAAGCGCGAGCCGTACCTGTCCGAGCGGCCGGCCAGCACGTCCGCGGCCCGGTCGTACGCCATCGGGCCGGTGCCGGCTTGGCAGATGCACCCGCCGGGCTGCTGGGGATCGGCGCGCAGGCTGAGCAGCTGATGGCCTTGAGCGTTGCCCACCGCGACCTCAACCTGGTCGGGCAGCTGGTCCACGATCAGCGGCAGCAGGCGCGCCCGCAAGCCGGCCGGGTTGCCGGTCGCGATCGCCGGCTCCACGCCGTCGGCGGCCGAGAGCAGGCGCAGCTCCGAGAGCTGCCGTTCCTCGACCGCGTTGAAGACGGTGTTGAGGTTGTCCTGCTCGTGCAGCGCCAGCAGCGAGAGCTGGTGGGCGCCTTCGCCGGCCAGCTGCTGGGTGGCCACCGCCGAGACCAGGGCGCCGACCAGCAGGGTCAGCACCAGGTACGGCGCCACGATCTTGCGCCCTACTGGCAGATCGCGCCAGAGGGACCCTAAAACCCCCATCCGGGCCCGAGTATCAGCGGGCATGTGATCTTGTGAAGCCACTCCCGCGGTTAAAACGCATCAAGAGCGGTGTAATGGCATTCCGCAGGGTCAAGATCCGTGGGCGAGGCCGCCGGCCCGCCCAAGAATTAGCGGCGCTTGCCCTTACGCCGTGAAGGGGGTCGCCGGCGGCCGGCATCCGGGTCCGGCGCGCCCCGGCCGCCCTGGCCGTCTTCTTCAGACTCGCCTCGCCGCATCAGCGCCAGCGGGATGCCGCCGAGCAGCACCAGCACCACGGCGAGGGCCACGATGATGGGCAGCGTCTGGCCGCCGCCCACGGTGGGACCGGCCGGCTTGGCGGATGCGCCGGGCGGATAACAGCCCGCGAAGTAGCCGAGCTGCTTGGTGCGCACCGCGATCTGGAAAGGTGCGGAGCTGCCGGTGGAACCCAGCTTGCTCCAGGCTCCGCCATTCTCCGGCGCCGTCCAGATGTCGCTGGGGGCCGGCAGCTGGTCGGAGTAGCGCAGCGTGACCAGTCCCTCCAGCTTCAGCGGCTTGGACGACTTGAAGAGGTAGATGTTGGTCGCGCACTGCAGTCCCCCCAGGTCGGGGTAGGCGGACTCGGGAGTGATGTCGACGTTGACCGCACTCCGCTCGGGGTCGTCGAAGGCGCCTGGCAGCAGGCTCAGGATGGCCTGCGGGCTCTCGTCGTTGGTGAACACGCTGGCCGGGTCGGTCTGGCCGGTGGTGCCCACCTTGATCGTCATGTGGCCCGCCTGCGGCGGCGCGTTGTTGTGGACGCAGCAGGGCGGCGGCTTCACGAACCGGTAGGGCACCTGCTGGGTGAAGCCGTCGAAGAAGCCCGGCGGCACCGCGAACGCGGTGGTCGCGTAAAGGGCGGCGGCGGCCGCCAGGACGGCCGACCTTCTCATAGAGCCAGGTCGGCCACTATGTGCGCCAGCACCGGCCCCACCAGGTCGCGCGCGTACAGACGCCAGCAGCCGAGCAGCAGGCCGGCCGCCGCCACCGCGGGCAGGAAGCCCGGCGGATGCGAGAGCACGTGGGCGGCGGTCCAGGCCAGCGTCGTACCCAGCACTGCCGCGGTGCCGCCCCAGGCGCGGTCGAACGCGGCG
>VBEO01000121.1 GCA_005881825.1 Chloroflexota bacterium
GACCAAGCGTCAGCTGCAGGTCCAGGTGGATGCGCAGGCTGAGCGGAGTGCGCCCCGCCGAGGCGACCGCCGCCAGGCGCTCGCGGTCGGCCTGAGCGCGCAGCTCGGCCATCCGCCGCTCGGCCACGATCAGGTCCGGATGCCAGTCGTTCACGATTCCCTCCCAAAGTTTTTCAAGGCGCCGCCGAGCTCCCGCAGGGGCTCGCGGCGGAGGCTGTAGGTCTTGGTGCCGTAAGGCACCCGCAGCAGCCCGGCCGCCCGCAGCTGGGCCAGGTGGTGGTGCATGGTCGACTTGCGGACGCCCAGCTGGTCGGCCAGTTCCTGGAGCGTCAGCGACCGCTCGGCCAGCAGCCGCAGCGCTGCCAGCCGGGAGCGGTCGGAGAGGACGCAGGCCAGGCGCTGCATCCGTTCCAGGGGATCGATCGGCTCGGCTATCGGAAACGTGAAGAGGACCGCGTCGCGGACGTGCTCGTGCGTAGACCAGGGGCTCATGGCCTGGGTGGGGACCAGGATCACCCGGCAGACTTCCGGGCGCGGCTGCCAGACGATGCCGTTGGTGGCGGTTTCGATCAGGTCCTCGGGGGTGAGGCGGGCGGCGAGCTCCCGCTTCGCCTCCGCCTCACGCCGGAGCCGTTCGCGCACCTCGTCCGCCTGCGCGGCGAGCAGGTCCCGGTGCCAGAGCCGAATCACCTTGGCCAGCCGCTGCCGGGTGTTGGCCGGCCAGGGCAGGTCGGCACCGTCCGGCTCGGACTCGAGCGCGGCCGCGGTGGGCTCTGGTTCGCGCAGACGCTGCAGCCAGGTCCAGGCCGCCAGCGTGGTCCAGGTGTGGACTTGTGAGCGGGCCAGGTCGAGCGTGTCGAGCTCCCGCTTGAGCTCCGGCGACATGCCCTTCTTGATCCGCTGGAGGCCGTCGCGGCCGGCACCCAGGTTGTCCCAGTTGAAGCTGTGCTGGTAGGCGAAGACCGTCATCAGGAGCTCGATGACCAGCGACTCCCAGAGCTCTACCTCTACGCCGTTGTTCGATGTTGATCGAACCACGGTTCAATTCTAATCGAACCGGCGTGACGCCGGGGCGGTCAGGCCTGTCGGCGGGGCAGGTGCAGAGCGAGGTCGATGCGGTCGTCCAGGCGCCACTCGGCCTCGCACTCCCAGACCTGGTGGAGCAAGGACTCCAGCTGGGTGTTCAGGTCGGGATCGGGAGCCAGGAAGCGCTGGACCGTGGCGGCCTTGGTGGCCGTCTTAGGGGCGACTCGCTGCTTGGTTTTGGGAAGCACCATTCAGAACTCCTCGCCTATAAGAACGTGCCCACAGCCGGTTGGTTGCGGTAAAAGAGCTTTGCTTTTCGGAGCCCCTGCACCCGCAATATGCTTGGTCTCCGATGCTGCCTGAGCTGGAGCGGGTGCCCCGTCTGAAGCTGGCCAGCACGCCGACAGCGCTGCAGGAGGCGCCTCGGCTGGCCGCAGACATGGGCCTGCGCCGGTTGCTCGTCAAGCGCGACGACAACACCGGCCTGGCCTTCGGCGGGAACAAGGCCCGCAAGCTCGAATACCTGGTGGCCGACGCCGTGGGAGCGGGCGCGGATGTCCTGCTGACGGTCGGTGGACCCCAGTCCAACCACTGCCGGTCCACGGCGGCCGCTGCCCGGCAGGCCGGCCTCGAAGCTCAGCTGGTCTTCAACGCGCCCGAGGTCGAGGCAATCCAGGGAAACCTGCTGCTGGACCAACTGCTGGGCGCCGGCTGGACGTTCGCCGCCCCCGGTCAGTCACCGGCGGACCGGATGGCCGAGCTGGCGGAGGAGCTGAAAGCGGCCGGCCGGCGGCCCTATCCGATACCGAGCGGCGGCAGCAATGGGCTGGGCGCCCTTGGTTATGTGCGGGCGGCGCTGGAGCTGGACGCCCAGCTGACCCAGCGCGGCGACCAACCTACCCGGGTGGTCTGCGCGGCGGGATCGTGCGGCACCCTGGCGGGGCTCACCCTGGGTCTCGCGCTGGCCGGCCGGGAGGCCCAGGTGGTGGGCGTGAGCGTTTCCAGCTCGACCCCGGACCGGGTCGCGCGCACGCGCGAGGTGATGGCGGACGCCTGCTCGCTGCTGGACCTGGCGCTGCCACCCGCGGCTCCGGTGATCTGGGATCAGTACGTAGGTCCCGGCTACGGCGTCGCCACCGAGCTTTCGACCCGGGCACTGCAGACCGCCGCCCGCGCCGAAGGCTTGATCCTGGACCCGGTCTACACCGCCAAGGCGCTGGGTGGCCTGATGGGCGAGGTCGCAGCCGGGCGCGTCGGCGCCGACGACCTGGTGGTGTTCATCCACACCGGCGGCACCCCCGCGCTCTTCGCGGACAGCACCCTGTATTGGAGGCCCGACGAGGCCCCACGCTGCCTCTAAGCCAGCAGCCCCAGCTCGGCAGCGCGCCGGGTGATGTCGACTCGGGTGCGGCAATCGAGCTTGACCAGGATCCTGTGCACGTGCATCTCGACCGTGCGCGGGCTGAGCGTGAGCTGCTGGGCGACCTCCCGGCTGGTATGCCCCGCCGCCACCAGCCGGACGACTTCCAGCTCGCGCGGAGAAAGGCCATCCCGGCCGAGCCCGGCGGCGGCGAGACGACCCAATCGCGGCTCGATCTTCTCGCCGAGCCCGGCGACGGCTGCGGCGATGCTCTGCGCCAGGGCGCGAGCCCCGAGCCGGCGGGCGGTTCGATAGGCGCTCCGGTAGCGCTCGACGGCGCCTCGGCGATCGCCGGCCTGAGCGCAGGCCAGGGCGGCCCGGCGCTGCACCTCGGCCTCCTCGAAGGGCAGGTCGAGGTCCGTCAGCAGGCTGAGTGACTGGTCGAACCGACTCACGGCGACGGCGCTCTCACCGGACGCCAGGGCGGCCTCGCCCAGCACGTGGTGGACGGCGGCCTGCGCCTCCAGATCGTGCGCGGTGACGACGGCGGTGACCGCGGTCGCGCACGCCTCCAGCAGGTCAGGCGCCGAGCGTTCACTCGCGAACGACGCCATCCAGCGCAGGTTCGGGATGGCGTAATGCCGCTCACCATCGGTGCGCCTCCAGCGCCGGATCACGTTCCAGCAGCGATCGCGGGCATCCGAGATCCGGCCCTCGGCCGTCGCCAGGCGCGCGAGGTGCGCTTCGGAATCCATCTCCATCGCGGCGAGGCCGATGCGCTTGGCCAGGACGCTGGCGGCGTGCAGCTCGGAGCGCGCCTCCTGGAGGCGGCCTCGGTGCAGCAGGATGCTGCCCAGCACTCCGTGGACCACGGCGCGCGCGTGCTCGTTGCTGTCGGGACTGGCCAAGACCTGGCGACCCGTCTCGACCGCCTGATCCCACTCTCCCGACTGACGCAGAACCATCGTCAGGCAGGCCAGGCAGACCTCCCCAAGCGTGCCGGCGCCGTTCAGCTCGCAGAACTCGGCCGCTTCCGAGTAGCTGGCGCGCGCAGCTCGGTAATCGCCCGTGTGTTCGAGGGAGTCCGCCAGGCGCTGGTAGGCTTCGGCGGCGCTGCCATGGTCGCCTTGGGTTAGGGCGTCGGACAGGGCAGCTCGGACGATCCGCAGACCGGCTTCGCCATCACCGGCTCGCGCCCGCACATTGCCCTCGAGCGCCCGCAGCCGGCGGACGAGATCCTCGCGACCCGCGCCGGCCGCCGCGTCGAGGCCGGCGGCGATCACCTCAAGCGCCGCGCTGAAGCTGCCGGCCGACCGCAACTTGGCCCCCGCGGCCAGCCATTCGGCGGCGGCCTCGGCCTGTCGTCCGGCAGCCGAGTAAGCGTCAGCGGCGGCTTGCCGCGCGTCCAAGGCCCGTTCCCACGCGCCCTGGGCCTCGAGGAGTCCCGCCAGGCGCCGCTGCGCCGCGGCATAGCGCCCGCGATCATCGTCGCTTTCCAGCAGATCAACCGCCTCTGTGACTGCCCGGACCGCCTGCGCGGTGAGCCCGGCCAGCTCAGCCGAGCGCGCGATCTGTTCGAGGGCTTCCAGCCGGCCAGAGAGGTTGGCGTCACCAGGCCAGAGCTCGAGTGCGCGGCTGAGCTGAGCGACCGCGTCGCGATGCGCCCCGGCCTGCTGCGAGGCCCGCGCTGCCAGGACCAGCCAGGAGCACGCCGCCGTCTCATCCCCGGCCGCCAAGCAGTGGGTGGCCAGGGTC
>VBEO01000060.1:0-36045 GCA_005881825.1 Chloroflexota bacterium
CGAGGAATCGGGCCGCACCTGCCCGGGCCGGTTGGAGACGAAGATGTGGCAGATCTCGGTCGACCCGATGCCGTCCAGGATCTCCACGCCGGTGCGGTGCTGCCAGCGTTCCAGGATCGATCCAGCGAGCGGCTCGCCGGCGCTGACACAGGCGCGCACCGAGCTGAAGTCCGCCTGCTCCCAGACCTCGGGATCGGCGGCCAGCGTGGCCGCGTAGCTGGTGGGCACCGAGAAGTACAGCGTGGGCCGGAAATGACGCACCAGCGGCAGCAGCGTTCCGGGCGCTGGCGGGCCCGCCAGGTGCACCGTGCTGGCACCCACCCCGAACGGGAAGTACAGTGCGTTTCCCAGCCCGTAGGCGAAGTAGAGCTTGGCCACGCTGAAGGTGACGTCGTCTTCGGTCATGCCCAGGACCTGCTTGGCGTAGCTCTCGGTGCAGAAGCGCATGTCGTGCTGCAGGTGGACCGTGCCTTTGGGGAAGCCGGTGGTACCCGAGCTGTAGAGCCAGAAGCACATGTCATCGCGGCTGGTGTCGGCCGGAGTCAGCTGCGCGCGCGCGCCCTGCAGCAGCTCCGCGAAGCTGAGCTCGCCCGCCCCCACCTCGCCGATCACGGCCAGCTGCCGCAGGAAGCGGCACTCGCCGCGCACCTGGCGAAAGGCGTCCGCCAGCGGCGCGCTGACCAGCGCCACCTTGGCTCTGGAGTCGTTCAGGAAGTAGGCGTAGTCGTGGGGCTTGAGGTTGGTGTTGACCGGGATCGGGACAGCGCCGCTCTTGATCGACCCGAAGAAGGCGTTGGCGAACTCGGGGCCGTCGAGCACCGCTATCAGGACCTGGTTCTCCATCTCCACGTGCAGCTCGCGGAGCGCGTTCCCCCAGCGGTTGGCCTCCTCGGCCACCTCGCCGTAGGTGCGGTCCCCTTCCTGGGTGCGGATGGCCACCTTGCCCGCCCGGCCCGCCTCCAGGTTGGAATCCAGGAAGTCGGTCGCGGCCGTGAAGCGAGCGCGCACGGGCCAGCGCAGCGTGCCGACCTGGATCTCGGCGTCGGGGTCGGCCTGCAGGTTGAGAACCCAGGCCGGGGGCGTGTCGCTGCCGCCTTTCGAGCCGATGACCGCCGGCCGTCCCCCGTCCGTGACGTAGAGCAGGCAGGCGGTGCGCTGCTGGCCGCTCTTGCGGCCCCTGGTGCGCAGCAGCAGGAGCTGCAGGGGACCGATCTGCGAGCCGAGGCGGCCGTCCGTGCGCTCGTACACGGCCTGGATCGCCGAGAGCAGCCGGAGCCCGGCGGCGATCTCGACGTCCTTGGGGATCAGCCTCACCGGCGGTGCACCCAAACAACCGCGCCGGCCGCCACGAGCGCCGCCGCGAGCAGCAGCAGAAGGAGCGCCGGATTGACTGACCCCGAAACCGCCGGCTTGGTGGGCTGGCGCGCCGGAGTCGAAGGTTGTGTGGTTGTGGGACTGGGGGTGGGCGCCGGCAGGCTCTGGGTCAGGTTGCTGTTTCCCTCCGCGAAGGCCAGTCCCGAGATCTCCTCCTCGTGTGATCCGTGATAGCGCAGCACCAGCAACCCCTGGTTGATGTCGGCCACGTAGATCAGTCCGTTCCGGATGATCGGATAGCTCCAGGTCATGGTGGCCGTCGAGCCCAGCGCCGGATCGCCTGCGTGTGCCTGCACGCCACTCGGGCGCAGCTGGACCAGCGACACCGGGTGGGCGGCCTCCGAGATGTCGAAGACCTGCACTCCGCCGCTGTACCAGCTGACCAGGGCCAAGTTCGCCGTGAGCGTCGGGTTGTGGCTGGTCCAGGTCCCGGGGGCGGCGCCCGGGCACACGGCGGGATCGTTCTCGGCGATGGCCATGGTGGCGGTGGCGCGGGGGTGGGCGGGGTCGGAGACGTCGACCAGGTGCGCCGACCCGTAGGGGCAGCCGCCGGTGCCCGGGTAGCGCTCGTCCGTCGTCACCGCCAGCTGGCGGCCCGGCACCGGCACGGCGCTGTGCACGTTGCCGGGCGGCGTTCGAAAGGCTCCGGCCGAGGCCGTCAGCAGGCGGAGCTGCGGGCTGGGCGCGGCATCCGCGAATTGGGAGGTGTCGGCCAGGTACAGCCCGCCGGTCCAGTCGGAGAGATAACCCTTGCGGCCGTCCGGATCGAGCGCGATCGAGTGCAGCGGCCCGGGCAGTCCGCCCGCCGTGGCCAGCAGGTGGGGCGCGGCCGGGTCGGAGGCATCGATGACCTGCAGGTCCCCGGCGCCGCCGCTGAACATGGTCACGAAAAGCAGGATGCGGCCGTGCGCGGCGTCGCGCCAGAGGTACATCTCGTGGGGCGGCCGGGACCCGAAGTTGTAGCTGCCGGCCGCGGTGAGCTGCCGGCAGTCGGCATCCCAGCGATAGAAGCGCAGCGCGTTCACGCCGCCCGCCCGCAGCGCGTAGTCGAGGACGACCAGCCAGTGGCCGTCCGGGTAGGCGCGCAGCTCGCGAGGCGTCGTCCCCGCTGCGGCCGGCAACAGCCCCGCCGGTGCCGGGTGGGCGGGGTCGCTGACGTCCACGATGGCGATCGGTCCCTCGCCACGGCTGCCCACGTAGGCGCAGTTGCCGGCCAGCGCCAGGCCGGCGTTGAGGCCGCGCGCTCCCAGGTCAGTGCGGCCGACCACCTCCAGCGTCCCGTCCGCGGCTTGCACGGGCGCCGCCAGGATCACGGCCGCGGCGGCCGCGCTAAGCAGACTCTTCCAGAATCGCCGCGAAATCAGCGTCCCGGATGCCACCCACAAAGGCCTGATGGGCTGTGGGCGGCAGCTCCACCGCGCGCTCGTACACGAACGCGTAGACGTTGTCGAGGTTCCAATCTCCGTAGCCCTTGAGCTTCAGCGCGTGCCGCAGCTCGGGATCCTCGGCGCCCCGGTCGAAGAGCTCCCGGGCCTGCGCATACAGCACCTTCAGGATTTCGGCCTGCATCGAGAGATCGGCGATGGTCTCCCTGTCACCCTCGGCTTCCACCAGGTCCTCGATCTGGCGCTCGAGGTCGCTGATCTCCTTCTGGTAGTCGTCCACGGCTAAAGTGTCCCGCTTCGGAGGTTAGCGAGGAAGATTGCGGCAGGCGCGCGCAGCGCGCCGGTCCGGACGGTGAGACGAAGGAACGGGTGGCCATAGGAGGAGCGCATCAGGAGATGCGCGACGACGACGGGCCGGGCCCCGTGACGCACGGATCGCCGTCCCGAGCCGCAATCAGCCCGCGAACTTTCGAAGCGGGACACTGGCGTAGGCTCGGCGGACATGTGCCATCCCGAGATACCCGCCGGCCAACCCGTCCCTGACATCCGCACTCGCGAGGTCACCGTGGCCTCGATGCCCTCGCTGCTGGCCGAGCCCGAGGGCGAGCCGCGTGGGGCCGTGCTGGTGATCAACGACGTGTTCGGGCGCTCGCCCTTCTACGAGAACCTGGCCCGGCGCCTGGCCACCGCGGGTTTCGTGGCGCTCGACCCGGAGTACTTCTTCCGGCAAGGGCCGCTCGCCCAACCGACGCGGGAGGCGGCCATGGCGCGCCGCGGCCGACTGGACCACGCCCAAGCCGTGGTCGACCTCAACGCCGCCCTGGATCACTTGAAGGAGAAGATCGGCGGGGGCCGCCTGGGCACCATCGGCTTCTGCATGGGCGGGACCTTCGTCATGCAGCTGGCCGCGCGCCGCGACGACCTGGCGTCAGTCTGCTTCTACGGCTTTCCCGGGCAGCTGGACCCCGAGGAGCGCAAGCGCATCAACGGTCCGCTGGCCGGCTTCTGGGGCGACCAGGACTCCGGCGTCGGGATGGACAACGTGGAGCAGCTGCGCCGGGAGCTCGAGTCAGGCGATGTCGACCACCGCATCACCATCTACCCCGGGTTGGGGCATGGCTTCATGAAGGCCTCAGGCCTGGAGCCGGGCGGCGAGGGCTACGACCAGGCCTGCGAAGCCTGGACGCGGACCCTCGACTTCTTCAACAAACGGCTGGCGGCCGCGCCGGTCCGCTAGACAGACCGCCGGCCAAGCGCCGCTCGTACTCGGCTCGGGCGCAGGCCTGCGCCTCGTCCCGGTCGCGGTGCTGATCCGCGCAAGCCCACAGGTTGCCGATCAGGTCGCGCAGGACGGCGGTGAAGTAGTGGTGCCGGCGGCCGCCCGCAGCCGGCAGCTCGTGCAGCTCACATCCCGCCAGCACCCGGCCGAGCCGCTCGCGCTCGGCCGGCACCGGCCGGCGATCAGGCGAGCTGGACGTTTCCAGCGCGCGGCCCCTTGGGGCTCGCCTCGATCTGGAAGCTGACGCGCTCCCCGCCCTGCAGGCGGTCGAAGTCGGTCTGGGTGCCGCTGCGGTGGAAGAAGTATTCCTTGCCGTCCTCGGCGGCGATGAAGCCGAACCCGCGCTCGATCACGAGCTTCTTGATGGTGCCATTCTGCATGGCGATTCTCCTTTGTCCTCGAACGGCTGAAGGCCTTGCACGCATCCGTTCGAGAAAAGGGCGCAGGCGCGCACCGGGTCACGGTGCCGCGTCGTCTTTACCCGGTTGCAGGCGGCGCCAAACTCCTGTGCGGAGTTTCGGCGGTCGCGCCTTGCCCGCGCGGTGGCCCGTCAGTGAATCAGGTAGTTCGAGGCCACCATGCCCGCGATCAGGATGGCGATGATGTTGACCACCTTGATCATGGGGTTGATCGCCGGCCCGGCGGTGTCCTTGTAGGGGTCGCCCACGGTGTCGCCGGTGACCGCGGCCTTGTGCGCCTCCGATCCCTTGCCACCCAGGTTGCCTTCTTCGATGAACTTCTTGGCGTTGTCCCAGGCCGCACCGCCCGAGGTCATGAAGAGGGCCAGGAAGAGCCCGGTGATGATGGCGCCCATCAGCATCCCGCCCAGCGCCTTGGGGCCGAGGATGAAGCCCACGGCCAGGGGCGCGATCACCGGGATCGCACCCGGCAGGATCATCTCCTTCTGGGCCGCCGCGGTCACGATGCGCACCGCGGGCCCGTACTCCGGCTTGGCGGTGCCCTCCATGATCCCCTTGATATCCCGGAACTGGCGGCGCACCTCCTCCACCACCAGGCCGCCGGCGCGGCCCACGGCCAGCATGGCCAGGGAGCCGAAGAGGAAGGGCAGGATGCCGCCCAGGAAGATGCCTACGATCACCCGCGGATCCGAGAGGTCGAAGCTGGTGTGGTGGCCTGACTTGTCCAGCTCCTGCGTGTAGGAGGCGAAGAGCACCAGCGCGGCCAGGCCGGCGGAGCCGATGGCGTAGCCCTTGGTGGTGGCCTTGGTGGTGTTGCCGACCGCATCCAGGCGGTCCGTGATGCTGCGGATCTCGGGCGGCAGGTCCGCCATCTCGGCGATGCCGCCGGCGTTGTCGGTGATCGGCCCGTAGGCGTCGATGGCGACCACGATGCCGGTCATCGAGAGCAGGGCCACGGCCGCGATCGCGATGCCGTAGAGCCCGGCCAGCCCGTAGCTGACCAGGATCCCGATGCCAATCGTGAGCACCGGCAGCGCCGTGGCCATCATGCCGATCGAGGAGCCGGCGATGATGTTGGTGGCGTGGCCGGTCACGGACTGGCGCGCGATCAGGTGCACCGGCCGGTAGCGGGTCTCGGTGAAGTACTCGGTGATGGCCACGATCAGGATCGTGATCACGATGCCGACCACGCCGGCCCAGAACAGGTTGCGCGGGTCGGGGACGCCGGCGGCCGCCTTCAGCCAGCCCGCGCTGACGAAGGCGTTGGTCGCCAGGAAGAAGCCGACCAGGGCGATCGCCGCCGAGAGCAGCAGGCCCACGTACAGGCCGCCCATGATCCAGCGCGGCCAGTAGACGCGCACGGCCAGCGCCCCCACCACCGAACCCACGATCGAGATCGCACCCAGCGTGAGCGGGTAGATGACCCAGCCCATCTGGCCCTTGAAGAGCAGCGAGCCCAGCAGCATGGCGGCGACCATGGTCACCGCGTAGGTCTCGAACAGGTCGGCGGCCATGCCCGCGCAGTCGCCCACGTTATCGCCCACGTTGTCCGCGATCACCGCGGGGTTGCGGGGGTCGTCCTCCGGGATGCCCGCCTCCACCTTGCCCACCAGGTCGGCGCCCACGTCGGCGGCCTTGGTGTAGATGCCGCCGCCCAGGCGGGCGAATACCGAAACCAGCGAGGCGCCGAAGCCGAGGCCGACCAGCGCGTCCAGGTTGTGGGTGAAGAAGTAGGAGACGGAAACCCCGAGCAGCCCCAGCCCGACCACCATGAAGCCGGTCACCGCACCGCCCCGGAAGGCGATCGACATGGCGCGGTTGAGGCCGCCGCGGGCGGCTTCGGCGGTGCGCAGGTTGGTCCGCACCGAGACATTCATGCCGACGTAGCCGGCGGCCGCCGAGCAGGCGGCGCCCACCACGTAGAGGTTGGCGGTCTGCAGGCCTAGGGCCACGCCCAGGATCACAGCGATGACCGCGCCGATGATCGCGATCACGATGTACTGGCGGTTGAGGTAGGCCGAAGCGCCCTCCTGGATGGCTGCCGCGATCTCGATCATGCGCGGGTTGCCGCGCGGTTGGCGCAGTACCAGCGCAGTCAGCGCGGCCGCGAACAGCACCGCCACGGCGCCGCCGCCGATGGCGTACAGGACGACGTTATCCATTAGCTCTCTCCATCACGTAGGGATCGGCGACGCGCCCGACAACACCGGCGGGGTGACCAGTTGCCGGTCGTAGTCGTCGATCGGGACGCTGGAGATCACATAGACCCGGCCGTCGCCCGCTTTGGCGGCGTAGTAACCGGAGCTGTCGAAGTTCTCCTTGCCGACCGTAAGGGTATATGAGGCGCCGGAACTGACGCGGCAGGTCACGGTCACCCGCGGGCTGTCCAGGCCGTAGCTGGCGGGCGGGTCGGGGTGGTCGATGGCGTTCTTGGGCACGACCGAGTGCAGGTCCTCGGCCAGGGTCCGGGCGTTGTCCTGGTCCGCCGGTGCCGAGACCGGCTTCACGACCACCCAGAGGTCGTGCAGCGAGGGACGCATGACCTCGACCTGCCGGGCGTCACGGCCGGTGACCAGGACGTCGAGAGCGTTGGTGACGTCGCAGGGGAAGAGCGGCGGCGCCTCCGGCGGTGGCTGGGGCCGCGTGACCCAGGCATAGACGCCCAGTGCCGCCAGCACCAGCCCCAGCAGGAGCAGCCCCTTCCAGCTGACGATCCGCACCGGCCGCTAGGCGGGCACGTAGGAGACGCGCCTGCGCATCCAGACCAGCACCCCGATCCCGATCACGACCAGGGGCACCGCCAGCAGGGTGACGGCCGAGATCACGACCACGTCGAAGGTGGTCAGGAAGAGCGGCTCGGCGACCTGCTGCTTGGCCGGCAGCTTGATGAGCGCGTCATTGCCGGCCAGCCAGTCGAACGAGCCGAGCAGCAGCTGCAGGTTGTAGCCGGGCGCGTCGGGCGGCAGCGAGCGGTTCTCGGCAAAGGCGCTGGTGCCCACCAGGACCATGCGCATGGTCTTGCCGCCGGACGCCTTCTCGGCCGTCGCCATCATCGTGAAGGGCCCGCCGCGGTCGCCGCCCTGTCGGTCCAGTTTGTCGCGGGGCTGCACGATCTCGTAGGCGCCGGTCGAGGTCTGCGCCAGCGGCTTGACCAGGACCGCGGTCGCGCCCTGGCCCGAGATCGAGGTCGGCTGTGGGTAGAACGTGAAGCGGTTGTTGAGGTCGGAGGTGATCGGCGAGCCGCCGTACTGGCTGACCGCCGGCGCGGTGGCGTCGTTGTTGGCGACCAGGTTGGGATCGGTCTCGATCACCAGGCCACCGTCGAAGCGGACCTGGTAGGGCTGCAGCAGGCCGTTGGCCGATGCCTGCACGTTGCGGTCCTGCCAGGGATCGAAGGCGAAGATCAGGCGCCCGCCGCCGTCGACGTAAGCCTGGATCGCCCTCACGGCCGCGTCCGGCATCGCGCGCTGCAGGCCGACGACGGCCACGATGTCGCAGTCCGCAGCAATGCTGGTGGTTTCGGCCAGCACGAACTCGCGGGTCGTGAAGTTGTCGGTGGTGAGGTCGCTGCTGGCCTGTGAATAGCCGGTGACGCCGCTATCCCGGAGGTCGCGCTGGCCCTCGCCGCCGGCCCAGCAGATCAAGGGCGTGCGTGCCGCCTCCAGCTTGAGGATGGCGCCGGTGATGTTCGACTCGGTCTGCGAGCCCAGCGGCAGCACGATCGCCGGCTTGGTCTTGTACTGCACGGTGAGGCTGCCGTCGATCGTCACCCCCAGCCGGTTGGCGAGCGGCTGGTTGGTGTCGGGGTCCAGCCAGCGCACCTTGATGTGCGGCGAAGCCTTCTGGTACTCGGCCAGCAGCGTGGCGTCGTCGCGCCGCTCGGCCGTGTTCGAGCCGGGCCGGAAAAATCCGGTGATGGTGACGTCCGACCCCAGCTGCTGTACCACCGCCAGGGACTTCGGAGAAAGCGTGTAGAGCCGGGCCCTTGTCAGATCCACGGAGAGGCCGCTCTGCGACGCCACCACGTTGGCCATGGCCAGGATGCCCAGCACCACAGCGCTGACCAGCACTGAGAGGGTTCCGAAGCGGGCCTGCCGGCTGCGCGCCACCTGGACCACCGCTTTGGGGGCCAGGAGGCCGTAGCAGATGAGCAGTGCCACACCGGCGATCAGCAGGTAGGACACACTGCTCGAGAGGTCCCGCTCGACGACCACGAAACCTGCGGCCGTGAAAAGCAGGACCACGCCCGCCACCAGGCAGGCCACGGCGACGGTGCGATCCAGGTGCCTCACCGCCAGCGCCTCGATTCCAGGACGCGGACGCTGAGGAAGAGCGCGCCCACGGTCACGGTCAGGAAGTACACGAGGTCGCCGGCCACCAAGCGGCCCTGGTTGAAGCTGGCGAAGTGGTCGTAGGCGCCGAGGTACTGGCTGATGTCCGCCAATGGAGAGGGCAGGAAGGTGCCCAGGCCGAGCAGGAACACCAGCGTCAGCGTCACCACCAGGCCCACGAAGGCAGCCACGATCTGGTTCTGGGTGAGGCTGGAGCAGAGCAGCCCGATCGCCAGCAGCGCGGCAGCTTCGAAGAGGAGCCCGAGATAGCCGGCCAGGGTGGCGCCCAGGTCGAGATTGCCGATCGACAGCGGGAGGCCTCCGACCGAGACCACCTGGTGCGTGGGCTCGTAGTAGACGATCACGGCCGCGAACAGGAACAGGAAGGCGGTGATGGCGAGGAAAAACAGAAAGGCGCCCAACCACTTGCCGAGCACCACTTCCCAGTCGCGCACCGGCGAGGTGAGCAGCAGCTCGAGGGTGCCTGTGCGCCGTTCCTCGGCGACCAGGCGCATGGTGAAGAACGGGGCCATGAACGCCAGCAGGTACGCCAGCCCGCCGTACACCCGGTCCATGGCGATGGGCACGCCGCTGAGCACCGCCGGCAAGAACGCGAACACGCTGACCAGGGGCACCATGAGGGCCGCGATCACGTAGCCGATCGGGGACACGAAGTAGGACGTGACCTCGCGCCAGGCCAGCGCCGCCACCTTGGAGATCCCAGATTCCCACAGCAAACCACCTCCCCGCGAGGCGGGGAGGTCGCTCTCCCGTTCAGGGAGAGCGGGTGGGGCCGGAGGCTGAGGCACCGCGGCGGGCACCATGGCTTTCGGCTTGCGTGGCCGAGGCTTGGCGGCCTGGGCGCGCCGCGCCCGCGGTTTCTCAGCCAACCGGCACCTCCTCGGACGCGGTCAGCTCCAGGAAGATGTCCTCCAGCGAGAGCTGCCGTGACTGCAGCTGGCGCAGCCCCTGGCCGCCCTTGACCACGGCCTTGGCGAGAGCGTCCTGTAGGTCCTTGCGGCGCCCGGTGACCAGCACCTCCCAGGACCCGTCCTCGGTCGGATTGACGGTGACCGACTCCACCCCACGCACCTTCTCGACCACGGCCAGGATCCGGTCCCGGTCGCCGATGACGTGGAGCTCGACCTGGGTCGCCCGGTCCTGGCTAAGGCGCTTGCCGAGGTTGCCGGGGGCGTCGTCGGCGACCAGCCGGCCCTGGTTGATGATCACCACCCGCTCGCAGGTCGCGCTGACCTCGGACAGGATGTGGCTGCTGAGGATCACCGTGTGCCGGCGCCCCAGCTCCACGATCAGCGCCCGTGTCTCCCGGGTCTGGCCGGGGTCGAGGCCGCTGGTGGGCTCGTCGAGGATCAGCACGTCGGGGTCATGGACCACGGCCTGCGCCAGCCCCACCCGCTGTCTCAGGCCCTTCGAGAGCCGGCCGATGATGTCCCGGCGCCGGGCCTGTAGCCCGCAGGACTCGATGGCAAAGTCGATGCGGTCCGCCTGACGGCGCGGATGCACGCCCCGCAGGCGGCACATCAGGCGCAGGTAGTCGGCCACCCGCATCTCGCTGTACAGGGGCGTGGACTCGGGCAGGTAGCCGATGCGGAGGCGCGACTCGACCGGGCTTTCGAAGACGTCGTGGCCGGCGATGCTGGCACGTCCCGAGCTGGCCGACAGGTAGCCGGTGAGGATGCGCATGGTCGTGGACTTTCCCGCGCCGTTGGGACCGAGGAACCCCAGGACCTGCCCGCGGGGAACCGAAAAAGTGACGTCCGCGATCGCGAGCCGCTCGTCGTAGTACTTGGTCAGCCCCTCGACTTCGATCACGCGGCGCACCATTCTAGGGAGGGGCTGGCGGCGGGCGGCGGCCTGCCTGCCAGCTCCGCCCGAGTGACCGGTCGGGCCGAACCGTCCGTGCAAACGTTGAAGGCCCTAACCCCCGCGTCGCGGACCGCCTGGCGCTGTCCGATTTCGACATCGAGGCGCAGCAAGAGCCGATCCGCGACCTCAAATGTTTTCGCCGGAATTTTCTTATTGGGGCTCGGATTCTGCATGCGTCTGCTAAGGTGCCGCGCAAATTCAACTGCGGCCAGATCGCGGCGATTCATCGCGCGCACCGCGCCGATGATCCCGATCGCGGGGGATGTTCACGTTGCATACACCAACCGATACTGCTTCGCGTCTTCAAACCAAGACCCCAAGTCCTCACCACTACGTGAGATGGCGTCAATTGCTCAGCGCCGGCATCGCAATTGCCGGCTTGGGGCTCATAACTCAAGGTTCAGTCGGCGTCACTCCGCGACTGGTGGGCGCTTCGGGAGTGCCCGCCTTCGATCACATCTTCATCGTGATCATGGAGAACACGTCGGCTGGCAGCATCGTCGGCAACACCACGCAAGCCCCGTACATCAACAGCCTGGCCCGCCAATACGCCTATTCCGCCAACTATTCGGCAATCACGCACCCGAGCCTTCCCAACTACCTCGCGCTGACCGGCGGCAGCGCCTTCGGGATCACCAGTGACTGCAGCCCGCTCTCCTGTCCCGTCAACGCGCCGAATATCGGCGATCGCCTAACCGCCTCCGGCAAGACCTGGAAGGCCTACATGGAAGACATGCCGGTAACTTGCGGCACCACGGATTCGTATCCGTATGCCGTCAAGCACGATCCGTTCGTCTACTACCGCGATATCGGCGGAAATGCAGCGCTCTGCGGGAGCCATGTGCAGCCGTTCGCCCGGATGGCTTCGGACCTGCAGACCGCCTCGTCCACGCCGGCCTATGCCTGGGTCACCCCCAACTTGTGCCACGACATGCACGACTGCTCGATCAAAACAGGCGATGACTGGCTCAGCCTGCAAATCCCGTCGATACTCAACTCACCAGCGTTCACTCAGCAGAACTCGCTGCTGCTCATCACCTGGGACGAAGATGACTCTTCCGGTGCCAATCAGGTCGATTTGATCGCGGTCGGCTCCGCTGTAAAGCGTGGCTACGTGTCCAGCGCTCCCGCGAATCACTATTCCCTGCTGCGAACGGTGGAGGCTGCATGGGGTCTTTCGCCGCTCACCGCCAACGACGGTGGTGCTTCCTCACTTGACGATCTCTTCGTGGGTTCGACTCCAACCCCCGGCCCGACTCCGAGCCCGAGCCCGCCGCCCACCGGTGGCTACAACATCCTCACGTCATTTGGCGGCATTTATTCGTTCGGGAATGCGACCTATTACGGCAACCTCATAGACCATGGGTACCCGGGTCCCGCCGTCGGGCTGGCGGAGACGCAGAGGGGACACGGCTACGAGATCCTGAACACATCCGGAGCCATCTACTCGTTCGGCGACGCCGGGTACTTCGGCAGCCTGCTCGATCACCACTATCCCGGTCGAGGGGTGGCCATCTCGATGACGCCAAGCGGTGGCGGATACGCCATCCTGACGGCTGCCGGTGCAATCTACAGCTTCGGAGATGCCGGTTATTTCGGAAACTTGCTCGACCACGGATACCCCGGTCCCGCGGTCAGCTTGGCGTACACCGCGAGCGGTCACGGATATTGGATTCTTACCGCGAGCGGCGCCATCTACTCATTCGGTGACGCCCTCTATCACGGAAATCTGCTCGACCATGGCTATCCCGGGCCGGCGACAGGCATGGCGACCAGCCCGCAGGGCTACTCCATCCTGACCCAAGCCGGCGCCATCTACTCGTTTGGAGACGCCGTTTATCACGGCAATCTTCTCGACCACGGCTACCCGGGGCCGGCCGTCGCCATGGCGGCGACACCGTGATCACCGCCGAGTGCTCACACTGAAAACGTAGGATCGACTCGCAGGCGGATGCGAGCGCCGCGGGCACCCGCCCAGCATCGATGGGAGGTGTCGCGATGAAGGAGCGGACGCGGAGCACCGGCCGGGCAGGCCGCGGCGGTGGCGGCGGCGGCGGCGGCGGCGGCGGCGGTGGCGGCGGCGCGGCGGGTCCCTGGCAGCACCAGTTCCTTCTCCACTTCGGAGCCGGCGAGAACGAGATCACCGACACGTTCTCGGTGCCGTCCGGCCGCTCGCTGGTGATCGAGACGGTTACTGCGGACATCGGGATCAGCGGCGGCGATCAGCCGTTTCTGTTCGTGTCGACGACCACGCGCGGCATCACGGCCCAGCACACCATCGCGCTGGAAGAGCTGCCTCGGCAGGGCGACGTCTATGCGGCCACGCGCCGGGTGCAGCTCTACGGCGATGCCGGGACGGCGGTGACCGTGATGCTTACACGCTGGGGCTCGAGCGGCTATCCCGACCTCCCGAAACCAGAGCTGGTGACGCTCTCGGGCCGGCTCACGTAGACCATGCCCGCCTCAGGTTGAGCGCGTCGATCGTCGCGATCGGGGATGAACTGCTGGCGGGGTTCACCCTCGACACCAACTCGCACTGGCTGGCTGAGCGCCTCCGCCTGCTGGGTTTTCCACTGCTCCGCATGAGCACGGTGCGCGACCGGGAGTCCGAGATCGTGGCTGCCCTGCGCCGCGACATTGAGGAGCCTGAGATCAGCGAGATCTTCTGCTGCGGCGGGCTGGGCCCCACCCCTGACGACCGCACCTTCGCCGCCGTGGCCGTGGCGCTGGAACGCGAGCTGGTGATCGAGGAGTCGGTCCGCGCCCGAATCGAGAACCGGGTGATCCGCATGTACGAGGCCGGCCTCCTGGACAGCGCCGAGCTGACCGAGGGCAACCTGCGCATGGCGCGCATACCGGCCGGTCCCAGCGAAGTCTTCCGCAACCGCCGCGGCATGGCCCCCGCCCTGCTCTACGAGCTGGAGGGGACGCGCCTGTTCGTCCTCCCTGGCGTGCCGCTGGAGCTGAAAGGCGTCTTCGCCGAGGAGATCGAGCCGCGACACCTGGCCGGGCGTACCGCCTCAGCGGTGCGCGAGCTCCGATTCCAGTTCGCCGTCGAAGCCCGCTTCTACCCGGTCCTGCGCGAGCTCGAGCAGTCGCACCCAAGGGTGTCGGTCGGCTCCTACCCCAACTTCGAGACCAAGGAGCTGGTGATCCGCTGCCTGGGCCAGGACGAAAAGGAGGTCGCCGAAGCGGCCGCGGTCGTGGCCCGCCGGATGGCGTGAACATCTCGGTCTGCCCGGCGGACACCGTGGACGCGCCCGCCGACGTGGTCTGGCGGACTCTTACTCGGGACTACCCGGGCTGGATCGGCGGCGAGGTCCGCTCCGTCGCACCGCCGGGGCCGATGGCGCCAGGCCAGGTGATACAGCTGGTCACGCGGGAGCTGGGCCTCGGCTTCCGCGTGCGCGTCGAGATTGGCAGCGTTGACGTGGACAGGCGCCGCGTGGGCATGGACATCCGGCTTCCCTTCGGTGTCATGAACCACGAGCTGGTCACCGTCGATCCCACCGCCGCTGGAGGTGCGCTGGTCCGCTTCAATTGAGACTTCGCCCTCCCGCCCGGGTGGCGGGGCCGGGTGCTGGCGACGCTGCTGGGGCGCAGCTTCCGCACAGGCCCCTCCGAAGGCCTGGCGGCGCTCAAACGTGCGGCTGAGAACGCCGCGCGCTGAGCTCGGCCAGCAACGGCACCTCGGCGATCTTCTGCGGCTCCAGGTGCTCCCAGATGATGCCGGGGGTGCGCTTGCGGGCGCCGGTGCGATAGACGCGCTCCGGCGTCACCACCAGGTCGACCCGGAAGTCGTGCTCGGTCTCGGGCAGCTCCTCGTCCAGGACCTGCAGCGCGTGCACGGTGGTGGCGATCACCGTCGACTCGTCGACGAGGCCGGCCTCGACCAGCAGCGCCAGCTCCAGGTCGGAGAAGCCGCCGCCCTTCCCCACGCGCACGCCCGCGGTGTTGACGGCGACGACGCCGCAGACCACCAGGTCGATCCGCTGCATCTCCGCCACCGCCGTGGGCTGGCCATGGCGGGCGGCGTGCGTGATGGACACGGCCCGCCGGGGCAGGATCTCCTGGCGCTCCAGGCGCTCGGGGTCGAGGCGCAGGAAAGGTCGAGGGCTGGCCAGCCTGGGCACCGCCATGTAGAGCAGCTTGCCGGCGGCCAGGGCTGCCGCCCGGACCGGCAGCTGAGGCGAATCCGGATTGCACTTGACCGTGCGCGCCGACGTCCATTCCGGGAGCTCGGAGAGGCGGTGAGCAGCCGCCTCGGCGCCAACGAAGTTGGGGATCCGGCCGATGGCACCCGGGAAGCGGGCCGCGCCCTGGCGCTCCATCCGCTCCCAGACCCGGGCGCGGACGGCCTGCTTGGCGCCGCCTACCGCACCCAGGGCCGCTAGCGGCCCTTGAACTCCGGCTCCGTCTTCTGCAGAAACGCCGCCACCCCTGTCACCGCATCCTCGCTTAACGAAGTTCTGGCGAAATTCCTGGCTTCGATCTCCTGCGCCTCCCCCAGGGGCAGGTCCTGACCACGATTGACCGCGTCCTTGATCATGGCCAGTGCGAAGGTGGGAGCCTTGGCGAGGCGCTGCGCCAGCTCGTCCACCGCGCCGGCGAGCTCCTCCGGAGCCACGGCGCGATCGACCAGGCCGATGCCCTCGGCCTCCCGCGCGGAGAGGCGCCGCGACTCCAGCAGCATCGGGTAGGCGCGGGCCTTGCCGAGCAGCCGCACCAGCCGCTGGGTGCCGCCCGCCCCGGGCATGATCCCCAGCGCCGACTCCGACTGGCCGATGCGCGAACGGCCGTCTTCGACCATGATGCGGTAGTCGCAGGTCAGCGCCAGCTCGCAACCGCCGCCCAGCGCGTGGCCGTTGATGGCGGCGATCACCGGCTTGGGCGCGGCCGCCAGTTTGTCGAAGCCTTCCTGGCCGCTGCGCACGAAGCGATAAATCTGCTCCTCCGCGTCAGTGGCAGAGCGATCGATGCCCGCCATCTCGCCCAGGTCGGCGCCCACGCTGAAGTATTTCTCGTATTCGCTCGCCAGCACGATGACGCGCACTTCGGGATCCGAGCCCAGCTCCTCGAAGGCCGCGACCAGCTCGCTGATCAGGTCTCCGGCGATGGAGTTGTTGCCCTTGCGGTGCATCACCACCTGCGCCACGGGCCCCTCGCGCTTGACGTCGACGGTCTCACCCATCCCTAAGCCCTCAAGCTGGCTGTGAGCAGGTTCATCCCGCCCATCACCTCGAGCACGGTGCCGGTGATGTAGCCCGCCTCCTCACTGCAGAGATAGCCGATCGCGGCGGCCACGTGTGACGGCTCGCCGAAGCGCTTGAAGACCGTGTGCTCGCGGAAGCGGTCGTACTCCTCCTTGCGGAACTGCGCCGCCATGTTCGCTGCCTCGCTGCCGATGATGCCGGGCGCGATGGCGTTGGCCGTGATGTTGTACTTGCCGCCTTCCAGCGCCGCCGTCTTGGCCAGCGCGATCACCGCGGCCTTGGTCGCGGAATAGGAGGCCTGCCCGAAACCTCCGTTGGTGCCCGCGATCGACGCCATGAAAATCACGCGGCCCCAGTTCTGCTCCCGCATGTACGGCCACACCTCTTTGGTGCAGTTGAAGGCACCGGTCAGGTTCACGGCCACGTCCCGGTCCCAGAGCTTGTAGTCCATCTTGGCGATGGTCGCGGTGTTGTCCAGGACCGCCGCGTTGTTGACCAGGATGTGGATCGCGCCGAACTCGTCTTTGACGCGCTTCATGACCTCGGCGACCTGCTCGCGGTTGGTGACGTCCATCTTGATCGCCACCGAGCGGCGTCCGAGCTTGCGGATCTCCTCCGCGGTCTGGTTGGAGTAGACCCAACCCTGCTGGCGGGCGACGTCCTGGAGGAGCGAGTTGGTGCCCTGGGCGGTGGTCTCGAGGTCGGGGTCGTCCTCGACCAGCACGTCGGTGATGACGACGTCGGCGCCCATCCGGGCCAGGGTCAGCGCATCCTCGCGGCCCAGCCCGCGAGAGGCGCCGGTGATCAAGGCGACTTTGCCTGAGAGGTCGAACATGTACGCGATCGTACGGGGCCTCAGGCCAGTTCGGCCAGGCCCTTGGTCAGCACCGGCGTGCCGTCGGCTTTGCGCGCCGACAAGTCGAGCTTGCCGTCGGGCCGCCGCTCGGCTCCGAAGGTGACCTCCTCGCCGGGCTCGACCATGCCTGCGAAGCGCACGCTCAGCCGCTTCAGGCGCCGAGGATCGCCGCCGGCTTCGGCGACGGCCAGTCCGGCCAGCAGGCCCATCTGCAGCATGCCGTGCGCGATCACGCCCGGCAGCCCCACCGATCTGGCGAAGGTTTCGTCCAGGTGGATCGGATTGCGATCACCGGAGGCCTGTGCATAGGCGGTGATTTGGTCCCGGCTGAACCTGACGGTCTTGGTCACGGCCTGACCACGAAGAGTGCGCGGCTGCTGCAGAGGGGTGAGCCGTCGGCCGCGCGGCACGCTGTCTCGAAGGTTATGAAGCGCGCGCCGCGGCGCTCCAGGTCGGCCGCCACCTTGCCCTGCGCCGTGATCGTCTCCCCCACCTCGGGGTGCCGCTCCCAGGCGAACTCCTGCTCGGCATGGACCAGGCGCCCGAAATCGACGGCCGCCTCGGCATCCGCGAAGAGCTGGGGCGCGGTCGTCCACAGCGCGTAGACGGCCGCATAGGTCGGTGGCACTCCGACCGCCGGGTCGGCCTCGATGGCGCGCGCGAAAGCGGCCACGTGCTCAGCTTCGATGTGGAACTCGACGGGCGGGTACTCCCGCCCCGCGATGCTGCTCAGCTCTGAGCTCAGGGCTGTGGGCGCGCCGAGAGATCCGGCGGCTCGACGCGCCGGCGCGAAGGATGGGGTGGCACGAGGAGGAGCGCAGCCAAAGCTGCGTGAGGACGACGGGCCGGGCCCCCAGACGCCCGCGACGGCCGTCTAGGCGCCGGAGATCCGGCCGCGCCCGCGGACCTGAGCTCAGACAAACCGGTTGCGGTTGCGGATGCGGGCGATCAGCATGGGGCGCAGCTCTCGGAAGGCCTCGAGCACCCGCGCCCGGCTGGCGGAGGCCACCTCCGGCGGCGCGTAGGCCGCCTGGGCGTAGGCCTCGACCAGGGTCCGGGCGGTGGTCCGGGTTTCGGGAGCCTCCTCCCCCAGCCGCCGGCCGAACTCGAAGGGCGTTTCGCCCGGGCGTCTGCCCATGCCTCCGAGGCGGGCGAGAAAGGCGGTACGGCTCCAGGCTCCGGCGGCCGTGGCCGGCCGCAGATAGCGGGAGACCGAGAAGTAGAGCAGCGCCAGCAGCATCAGCAGCCCGCCCACCCACGGCAGCACCAGCGCCGGCGAGGGGATGCGCAGCCCGCCGTTCCCGGACAGGCCGGCGTCGCTGCCCGGTTCGAGGGCGCCCTTGTCGGCCTTGGTCGTCGGGTTGACCGCGGAGGCGTTGGGGTCCTGGCTGGGATCGCAGATCTCGGCGTCGCGGGCGCAGGTGGCGCCGGTGTTGTTGCCGCGCGGGATCGGGAAGTAGGTCCCGTCCGGAGTCGGCTCCCAGGGGATCCAGCCGTACTGCGGGAAGTAGGTCTCGACCCAGGTGTGGGCGTCCGACTCCTTGATCACGAACTTCTGGATGCGGTCGTCGAAGCTGCCCTGGCCATAGCCCTGGACCAGCCGGACCGGGATCCCCAGCGAGCGCAGGAGGTCGCCCATGGCGGTGGCGAAGTACTCGCAGTACCCCTCCTTGGAGGTGAAGAGGAAGTAGTCGAGGGCATCGGCGCCGCGCGGCGGATCGGCCGGCAAGAGCGTGTAGTTGTAGTTGGTCCGCAAGTAGGTCTGGATGGCCTGCGCCTGGTCATAGGGATTGTTCTTGCCGGCCGTGATCTGGACCGCCAGGTCGTGGATGCGCTGAAGGACCTCGGGCGGACGGTAGCTGCCACCGATCTCGGACAGGGGCGGCGGCGGGCTGGTGGTGCCGGGCCGCCGGTAGATGTTGCCAAAGTTGCGGTAGGGGTCGAGCCAGACCGGATACTCGGCGCCCGCGCTGCGCAGCTCGTCCTCGGTCGCGATCGAATAGGTCACGGTGACGTGATAGGGCCCGCTGCCGCCGGCCCTGCCCACACCCGAGGCCCGATCGATCGAGAACAGCTTGTTGCCCGAGGGGCCTATGGAGCCGTTGATCCCGGGCACCTCGCGGAGAGTCGTGAGCCGGTCGGCTTTGTACAGCTCGCCCGGGTGGAAGAGCACGTCCGGCGCCTTCTCTGGAGGCTTCAGCATCTGGATCTTGAAGGAGCCCACGGCTTCGGACAGGTACTGCTCCGCGTAAGGCATGACCTCGTCCTTGTTGACCGTGACCGGCCCCAGTCCGCCCGGATCGCTGGCCGGGTAGTACCACTCGCCGTTGGCGGTGCGCATCAGGTCCAGCCCCGCGAAATACCCGCGCGGCCCGCTGTAGGTGCCGTCGATCGTGTAGGTCATTACCACGCCGCCGGTCTTGTGGATGGGGCCGATCAGCTTCACGTCCGGGTTGAAGCCGATGGAGGTCCCCGCGGCTTCGCCGCGGCCGAAGGCGACCTGGTGGTTGAGGCGCTGCTGGAGCTCGGCCCAGTTCCGGAAGACGCCGCTTTCGATGTCGACCGTGCTGTCGACGCGGGACAGCGGCGGCAGGAAGATGCCGAGCGCGATCACTCCCGCCATCACCAGCACGCCGGTCTCCCAAAAGTCCCAGCTGGCGTCGCCCGAGAGGCGGACGTGACGCCGGCGGACGTCCTCCACGGATTTTGTGAAATGGCTCCAGAGCAGCAGGCCCAGGGTCAGGATCAGGAAGGCGAGCATGTAGCCGTTCTGGTCGGAGGGGAAGTTGAGCAGCGTCGTCGTGAAGGCGGCCGCGCCCGGGATCAAACCCAGCAGCGGCTGCCGCCAGCGCAGCACGCACCAGGCCAGCCAGCCGCCGACCAGCCAGAAGAGCAGCGCCAGCAGGAACAGGAAGAAGGAGACATCCGAGCCGGCCGAGCCGTCGGCCAAGCGCCCCCACCAGGTGCTGAGCAGACCGATGGGTTCGGTGGGGTCGTGCGGGTGCGCCGCGCTGAGCGTCGAGGCGGTGGCGATGTAGGCGGCGATCGGCGCGGCGCCGAAGCACACGAGCAGGCCGATCGGCCAAGGCACAAATCGGGCCAGGGCCAGCAGCCCGACCACGACCGCGGCCACGATCGAAACCCGGATGATCACGTCCGACCCGGGGACCCAGGCGGCCTGAACCGTCGAGCCCGAGATCGCCAGTGTCAGCAGCAGCACGCCGGCCGCCGTGACCGCCGTGTTCCAGCTCGGCTTCAATCCGGCCAGCCGCGGCCGCAGGTCCGGCAGGCGGCTAGTTGAGACGGACTGCATCGCGCGTCCTCAGAAGCCGGCTGAAGTCGTCGCCCTGGCGGACGACGTAGAGGTCGACATCAGAGCCGAGGTCGAAGGAGAGCGTGCGGTCGGGGCCGCCGAAGGTGGTGGCGTCGAGGTAGAAGGCGATCAGTGAGGTGCCGCGGCCGCGGATCGCCTGCAGGGTGTGGACCCAGGCGGCGTCCGGGCTGGGCGTGATCACCGCGATCGCGCGTCGGGGCAGGCGGCGGATCTTCTCCCAGGCCAGCGCGCTGGCGAGGTCGGTGTCGGAGTCGGCCTGGGCGATCGCGAGGTAGTCCAGGATCACGCGGTCCTGGCGCACCACCCGGTGCGGTTCCAGGAGCGTGCCCTTGGCGTCGTTGGCGATCAGCCCCACCTTGCGACCGCGGCTGTGGATCTGGATCGCAACCGAGGCCGCCAGGCTGATCGCGTACTCGACGGTCGACTCCTCGCCGCTGCCGAAGTGAACCTTGCGGTCGAGGTCGAGCACGATCCAGATGTCGGCCGTCAGCGGCTGCTCGAAGGTCTTGCTCATGAGCCGGGCGTGGCGTGTGGAGAGCGGCCAGTGGATGCGGCCGAAGGCGTCGCCCGGCGTGTAGTCGCGGACGCCACCGGTCTCGGGCGGGTAGTCGGCCCAGTTGCCGAAGCGCTGAGCGGTACCCGCGTGCTGGGCGGCCGGCATCAAGAGCTCGGGCATGGGCCGCACGCGCGGGTAGACCAGCACCTGGTTGCGGTCGTTGTAGCGCACCTCATGGGTGAAGAGTCCGAAGGGCTCGCTGACCTTGACGCGGGTCGGTCCGAAGCTGGACCAACCCCGCTGCCGGTAGACGCCGCGGCTGGTCCAGCTCACGCGGTCCTTGCCCAGCGTGATCACCCTGCCGGGCTGGTAGCCGGCCAGCCGGCTCAGGTCGCGGACCTCGACCCAGGGGGCGGGCACCCAGCTCCGCTTCTGGATCGTGAAGGTCTCCTCGAACGCCTCACCGACGGTCGGGGTGCCGGCGTCCAGCGTGCGCTGGACCTGGATCCCGCGCACCGCGACCCGGGGCCAGGCCCAGGCCACCACGAACAGGATGCTCAGGGCGTAGCCCAGGGCGAAGGCCGGCCGGATGGCCGTCAGGTACGCGAAGAACAGGAGCAGGGCGAGGCTGATGCCGAGGAAGACCCGGCTCAAGGGCTCTTGGGCTTCCCCCTAACGACCTCTGTCGTCATAAGCGGTCTGGGGCACAGGTTCGCGTTCCATCAGCGAGGCCAGGATGCGAGCCGCGCTCTGGCCCTGCATCTCGGCGTTGGGCCGAAGGATGATCCGGTGGGCCAGGACAGACTCGGCCAGCGACTTGAAGTCGTCCGGGACCACGTACTCCCGCCCCAGCACGGCAGCCCGGGCCTGAGCCCCGTGGAAGAGGTTGAGTGTGCCCCGCGTGCTGGCGCCCAGCGCGATCTCGGGGTGGGCCCTCGTGCGCTCGACCAGGCGGGCGACGTATTCCTTGAGCTCCGTTTTCACGAAAACGTCGCGGACCGCTCGCTGGGCGGCGGCCAGCTCGTCCGGCGACACGACCGGCTGCAGCTCCTCGAAGGGCGACTCCACCTTCTCCTGGCCCAGCAGCATGGCTTCCGACTTGGAGGACAGGTAGCCCAGGCGCACTTTCATGAAGAAGCGGTCGAGCTGGGCCTCGGGCAGCGGGAAGGTGCCCGAGTACTCGATCGGGTTCTGGGTGGCCATGACCAGGAAGGGCCTGGGCAGCACATGGGTCTCGCCGTCGATGGTGACCTGGCGCTCCTCCATGGCCTCCAGCAGCGCGGCCTGGGTCTTGGGCGTGGCGCGGTTGATCTCGTCCGCCAGCAGGACCTGCGCGAAGACCGGTCCCGGCCGGAACTCGAACTCGTTGAGCTTCTGGTTGAACGCCCTCACGCCGGTGACGTCGGAGGGCAGCAGGTCCGGCGTGAACTGGATGCGCCTGAAGGAGGCGTCCAGGGAGCGGGCCAGCGCCTTGGCCAGCATGGTCTTGCCGACGCCGGGCACGTCTTCGATCAGGAGGTGGCCCTGGCAGAGCAGGGTGATGAGGCAGAGGCGGACCTCCTCCTCTTTGTCCCGGATGGCGCGGCCCACGTTTTCGATCACGGGATCGGCCACGCGGCGGACGGAATCGAGGGCGACCCGGTCGGCCTGGCGGCTCACCCTCCCGCGCCTCCCATCACCCGCCGATTATATGGACGGCCTACTGGAGCCTCCCATTTCCGAACGGGAACCGGGTAGTCCGCAAGTATGAAAACGCCGAAACGTTTGACACCCACATCCGGTCGCTGCTAGCCTCCCGGAGGTTCTATCGCGCCCGAAGCGGGTGCAGCATAGGGGGTAGTCACATAGCGGTAGTCAGCCGATACGTCATGCACGCCTGCGTGCTTGTGATCGCGCTAACCCTTTCGGGGTACGCGTCGATCACAAAAGATCTAACGGCCTCTGCAAAGCTTCGGCTCGGCGCCGTGAACGCGGAAGGACTCACCAGCAGCCAGGGTGGGACCGTGGATCAGGTCCAGCTCGGCCGGTTGGGGACGATCATCAAGCCGCTGGAGGTGCCCGCGGGACCGCCGGTGCTGCACACGCCGATCAGCTACACGGTGGCCGACGGCGACAACCTGGGCTCGATCGCCGGCCACTTCGGCGTCACCGAGGACGACATCCGCTGGTCGAACGCCGAGCTGACCAATACCGACCGCGTCAAGACCGGCGAGCAGTTGACGATTCCGCCCATTCACGGCCTGGTCTACACGGTCCAGATGGGTGACACCGTGCAGGGCCTGGCCAACAAGTTCCGCGTCGATTCGGTGTCGGTCGTCAACTTCAACTACCTGCGTCATGACTCCGTCGACGCAGGCGTCAGGCTGATCATTCCCGGCGGCGTGGGGCCGCAGCTGTTCCCGCGCCGCGTCTCCAGCGATCCCCCGCACCTGGGCAATTTCGCGAACGCAAAGTTCTATTACGGGTACTGCACCTGGTACGTCGCCAGCCGCACCGATGTGCCCTGGACCGGTGACGCTTGGGCCTGGTACGGCGGCGCGCAGGCGATGGGATACGACACCGGGCAAGTGCCGCAGCCGGGCGCGATCATGGTCACCTGGGAGAGCTGGGTGGGTCACGTGGCGTATGTCGAGTCCGTTAACGCCGACGGGAGCTTTGTGGTTTCGGAGATGAACTACAAGGGTTGGGGCATCATCGACACCCGGCTCCTGCACACCAAAGACGTACCCATGATCGGATTCATCTACCCGAAGTCCTAGCGGGGTAAGACTCCTCCCCATTCATGCGGGAGGTCCTCGCGGCGGAGCCGCGAGGGGTGGGGGATGCCGGGCCTTATCCTCCCGATCGATGGGCCTGCGCCCCGACCGGCACATCTGCAATGAGTGCGTCGACCTCTGCACCGAGGTGATGCGCCAGAAGCCTCCACCCCGGCCCGGTCCGGATGCTGCACGGGTCGGGCCGGGCGGGGCCGGCTAGCCGGCCTCCTCGTCCTCCTCGACCAGCCGCAGCTGCCCGCCGGCGCGCGCCAGGTGGAGGTGGCGCGCGAAGAACCCCGCCACCCGTTCCACGTACAGCTGTCGGTCGGCGAAATAAGCGCCGGTGTGGGGCGAGCCCTGTGCGATCCAGATCTCGCGAGGGCCGCGATAGGCGTCGTGCAGCAGGCGCGAGTGGTGCACGCCGGTGATCTCGTCGGCGCCACCGTGGATGAAGAACAGCGGCCGCGGTTCCAGCGCCGGCAGCACCGATTCCGGTGAGCACTCCGACAGCCGCGCCCCGGTGCGCCAGCGCAGCCAGAGGCCGATCATCCAGATCAGCGGCGTGGCGGGCACGTGCAGGCGGCGGTGGATGTTCTCGCGCAGCTCGCGGCGCAGGTCGCTGAAGGGGCTGTCCAGGACCAGCGCCTCGACGCCCGGCTCGCCGGCAGCCCCGAGGAGCGAGACCACCGCGCCCATCGAGTAGCCGAGCAAGCCCAGGCGAATGCCCTTCACGCGCTTGCGTGCGAAGGCGATCGCGGCTTGCAGCTCGAGCACCTCCCGGATGCCCATGGTGACCGGCGCCCGATCGCTGCCGGGATAGCTGCGGTAGGAGTAGGTGATGACGTTGAAGCCCTTGCGCCACAGCGCCACGCAGATGCCGAGCACGCCCGAGCGCTGGCCTTTGTGACCGCCGCTCACGATGATCGTCTGCGGCGAGCCCGGCTGTCGGAAGAACCAGGCGCCGAAGTTGATGCCATCGGCGGTCGTGAGGTCGACGTCCTCGTAGTCGGCGCCGAACTCCCACGGCGAGAAGACGAAATCGTCGACCGCGCTCGGCGGCGCGGGCACGAACAAACGGCGGTAGAGCAGCGCGCAGATCAGGAAGTACACGACCAGCACGGCCACCAGGAGCGCCGCTCCGATCCAGAGGAGCATGACTTGGTTTGAAGTCTAGAGCTTGGCCTTCGCGGGCTTGGCCGGGCGGCCGGAGTGCTGCTCCTCGTAGCGGCCGAGCACGAACAGCAGCAGCGAGAGGCGGTTCACCCAGCGCTCCGCCTCGGGGTTCTCGAGCATGCCCGCGCGCGTCATGGCGACCAGCCGGCGCTCCGCCCTGCGCACGACCGTCCGGGCCAGGTCGAGCGCCGCGGAGGCGGGAGTGGTGCCGGGAAGGATGAACCCCTCCGGCATCGGGGCCTCGGCCTCCAGGTCGCGCATGAGGAGGTCGAGCCGCCCCACGTCGGCGGCGTCCATGACGCCGAAGGCGCCCGCCCGCGTGGGGTTCGTAGCCAGCTCGGCACCCAGCTTGTAGAGGCCGCGCTGGAGCTCCTCGCAGATCTCGCGGACGCCCGAGTGCCCGGTCAGCGCGCGCGCCAGGCCGAGCGCGCTGGAGGCCTCGTCGACGGTGCCGTAGGCCTCGATGCGGACGTCGTCCTTGGGCGCTCGGCCCCCGCCCAGCAGACCGGTGGTGCCGTCATCGCCGGAGCCCGCCAGCTCGTGCATGGCCTTGCGGCGGCCGGGCATTCTTCTAACCGAAGACCTGAGCGAGCTGGTAAAGGTCCCGCGGCACTTTGCGCTGTGCCTTGACGACTTCCGAGATCCGCACGATGGAAACGCCGCCGTTCTTGCGCACCGGGATCACCCCGCCCTTCTTGTCGAGCAGCAGGTCCGTCGCGCGAACGCCCAGGCGGGTCGCCCAGATCCGGTCGACCGGTGAAGGTGAGCCGCCGCGCTGCAGGTGGCCCAGCACCGTCACTCGAGTCTCGAAGCCCGTCTCCGACTCGATCATCCGGCTGAGCGCGTCCCCCACCCCCCGCTGCGCGAGCTGGACGTGCCCAAAAGCATCGGTCTTGGACTCACCGGTGGGCAGACCCTCGAACTGAACTCCTTCGGCGACCACGATGATCGAGAAATCCCGGTCTTCGCCCCGCCGCTTGTACAGGTGGGCGACGATCTCCTCGACCTTCACCTCGAACTCCGGGATCAGGATCAGATCTGCGCCGCCAGCCAGTCCGCCCATCATGGCCACCCAGCCGGTATCGCGCCCCATCACCTCGACCACCATCACCCGGTGGTGCGCGGAAGCGGTCGTATGCAGGCGGTCGAGCGCTTCCACGACCACGCCGACGGCGGTGTCGAAGCCGATGCAGAAATCGGTGACCGACAGGTCGTTGTCGATGGTCTTGGGCACTCCCACCACCAGCGCCCCGGCTTCGTGCATGGCGGCCGCCACCGAGAGGGTGTCGTCACCCCCGATCGCGACCAACCCCTCGACGCCGAAACGCTTCAGGTTGGCCATCACGCGCTTGACGCCGTCCGGCTCCTTGAGCGGGTTGGTGCGGGAGGTCCCGAGGATGGTGCCGCCGAGGTGCAGGATGCCGCGTACGTCCTCCGGCGCCAGCTCGTCGATGTCGCCCTGGAGCGCACCAGCCCAGCCGTTCTGGATCCCGCTCACCCGGTGGCCGAGCTGGAGCGCGCGGCGCGCTACGCCCCGGATGGCGGCGTTGAGTCCCGGCGCGTCGCCTCCACCGGTGAGGACCCCGATACGCACCTCAAAAGGTTACTGATCGATCAGCTCGTAAAGCTCGGCCGGGAAGGGCCCGAAGCCGCCCTCCTTGGGCTCCGGCAGCGGTCCTGAGTGGCGGAATCCGAGCTTCTCGGCGACCCGCCGGCTGGCCGCGTTGTCGCGGCCCGCCCACAATGTAAAACGTTTTACGTACAGACGTTCGCGTGCCCACTGCAGGACGGCGCTGGCCGCCTCCGTGGCCAGGCCCGCGCCGGCGGCGTCAGATGCGATCCAGTAGCTCAGCTCGAGATCGCCGCCCAGCACAACCACCCCGGCGACTCGATTCTCGAACAGCACCGCAAACGGATAGGCCCGGCCGGCTTCCCAGGCCTCCGGTGCTGCTGCGGCCTGAGCCTGGTGCCAGGCGGCAGGCTCGTCGGTCCATGGCATCCAGGGCAGCAGCTCTTCTCGCGAGCGGCGAGCCGCCGAGAAGATCCCCGGCCCGTGCTCGGGCCCGATCGGCTCCAGCCGCAGTCGCCGGGTGGTGGTCGGCGACCGGGAAACGGGAACCAGGCGGGCCAGGTCGGCCAGCGATATCTCGGCCAGCGACTCCGCCACCCGGCGCGCAGCCGCGAAGTCCGAGCCGGCGGTCATCACGCTGGGTACCACCAGGCAGGCGATGCCGGCCGCTGTGGCGGCAGTGACGCCATGCTCGGAGTCCTCGATCGCCACCGCCTCAGCCGCATCCACGCCCAGGCACTGCAGCGTCGCGAGGTAGAGGCCGGGATCGGGCTTGGCCAGTGGGGCGTCTTCGCGGCAGATCACGCAGTCCCAGTCGCCCGCGATCCCCAGCCGCTGCAGGTGGCCACGCACCCATTTCCGTGACGAGCTGGAGGCGATCCCCAGCTTGAGGCCGGCGGCTCGCGCGCGCTCCCGGAGGTCGAGCACTCCCGGCAGCACCTCGCGGTCCGCCAGCAGCTCCAGGGTTCGCCGCCGGCGCGCTTGCTCGATCGCCGTACGGTCCAGGCCGCGGCCGAGGCGGGTCTCGAGGTCGGCGTCGGGGTCGAAGGTGTCGGTCCCGATGGTCGTCTTCCAGAAGTCGAGAGGCAGCTCGTGACCGTGCTGGCGGTAGACCTCTGCGTGGGCCAGGTAGATGGGCTCCTCGGTCTCCAGGACGAGCCCGTCGAAGTCGAAGATCACAGCCCGCAGCACTCCAATATGTAGCCACGATGCCCGGCTCGATACTCGGCAGCGCCGTCCGCCGGCGGGAGGACCCGCGCCTGGTCAGCGGGCGCGGACGCTTCGTCGACGACGTGCCGGTGCCAAGGGTCCTGCACGCCGCCTTCGCTCGCTCGCCCCATGCCCACGCCGGCATTCGGTCGATCGACAAGAGCGCCGCCGAAGGCCTGCCGGGCGTGGTCGCGATCTTCACTGCCGCCGACCTTGGACTGCGCCCACGGCAGGCCTTCGGAATCATCTCCGAAGATTTCGCCCGCCCTCCGCTGGCTGACCGGCAGGTGCGCTTCGTGGGGGAGGCCGTCGCCGTGGCCATCGCGGAGACGCGAGAAAGCGCCGCCGACGCCGCGCTCGCGGTCGCCATCGACTATGAGGCGCGTCCTGTGCAGGTCACCCTCGAGCCGCCGGGAGTTCTGGCCTTCGAGGTCAGCGCCGGCAATCCCGAGGCGGGCGACCCATTGGAAGGGGCCCAAGTGGTAGTTCGGCAGCGGATGACCAACCAGCGCCTGGCTGCGGTTCCCCTGGAGGGAAACGCATTGCTCGCAGTCCCTGCACCGGATGGCGGATTCACGGTCTACGCCTCCACGCAAAGTCCATTTCAGGTCCGCGACGCCATCGCCGACGCTCTCGGCTTGCCCGAGGACCAGGTGCGCTGCATCGCTCCCGACGTGGGCGGCGGCTTCGGCGCCAAGATCCAGGTCGGCGCCGAGCAATTGGTGGTGGCCGCCGTCGCCCACCGCCTGCGCCGGCCGGTGAAGTGGATCGAAACCCGCTCAGAGGGGATGCTGGCCATGAGCCAGGGCCGCGGCCAGGTCCAGGACCTGGACCTGGGCGCCCGCCGCGACGGGGTTCTGGTCGGCCTCCGGGCGCGGGTCCTGGCCGACGCTGGCGCCTACCCCGCCCAGGGCGCCTTCCTGCCGCTGTTGACCGGCCAGATGGCCGCGGGCTGCTATCGGATCCCGAGAATCGACTTTCAGTCCAGGTCCTTCGCGACCAACACCACGCCCACGGCCGCCTACCGGGGCGCCGGCCGGCCCGAGGCGGCTGCGCTGGTCGAGCGCGGGATGGACCTGCTGGCAGCGGAGCTCAACCTGGACCCGATCGAGCTGCGGCGCCGGAACCTGCTCCGACGCGAAGAATTTCCGCACACGACCGCGACCTACGCCGCTTATGACTCGGGTGACTACGCAGCGGCTCTGGACAAGGCTGTCGAGATGGCCGGCTACGACGAGCTGCGCGCGGAGCAGAAAAAGCGCCGCGCGGAGGCTGACCGGCTCCTGCTGGGGATCGGAGTCTCCTGCTACGTAGAGGTCACGGCGGCGGGCTCGCCCACCGAGTTCGCCGCGGTCGAGGTCGGGCCCGACGGCTGCATCACCGTGCGCTCCGGTACAGCCAACCACGGTCAGGGCCACGAAACCGCCTTTGCCATGCTGGCCGCCGATCGGTTGGGCGTCGACCTGGAGCGCGTGCGCGTGATCGAGGGCGACACCGGCGAGGTGGCCCGCGGCGACGGCACGCAGGCCTCGCGCTCGCTGCAGCTGGGCGGCAGCGCCGTGCGCGAGGCCTGCGACGTCCTGATCGAGAAGGCGCGCGCCCTGGCCGCCGCACGGCTCGAGGCGGCGCCTGAGGACCTCGAGCTGGCGGATGGCGCCTGGCGGGTGCGCGGGGTGCCCGCGCGCACGCTGACCTGGGCCGAGCTGGCCACCGCCGAGCCGGACCTGCGGGCCGAAGCCGACTCCTTCGGCGAGCCGACCTATCCCTTCGGCTGCCACATCGCGGTGGTGGAGGTCGACTCCGAGACAGGTCACGTGCGGCTGGTCCGGCACGTGGCCGTGGACGATTGCGGGACCATCCTCAATCCGCTCCTGGTCGAGGGACAGGTCCAGGGCGGCATCGCGCAAGGGGTGGCGCAGGCCCTCTTCGAGGAAGTGATCTATGACGACGACGGCAACCCGCGGACGGCCAGCCTCCTCGACTACTCCGTACCCACGGCCAACGAACTGCCCAACTTCGATCTCGCGCACACGGTGACGCCGACCCCCAACAACCCTCTCGGCGCCAAGGGCGTAGGCGAGTCGGGCACCATTGGCTCGACCCCGGCAGTGTGGAATGCGGTCATCGACGCCCTCTCGCACCGCGGCATCCGGCACCTCGACATGCCCCTGACCCCCGACCGGGTTTGGGCGGCGCTCAACCGTTCATGAGCATCGTCTTCGCGGCCATCGCGCCGCATGGCGGCATCGCCGTGCCGGAGGCGGTGGCGCCGGAGAAGCTGGCTGCTGCAACCGCGCGGGGCATGGCCGAGCTGGGCCGGCGGGCCCAGGCAGCCGGACCGGAAACCGCGTTGGTGCTCACCCCGCATGGCGCGCACGTCGAAGGGCACCTGGCCGTGGTCACGGCCAGCCGCACCGCCGGCAGATTGGAGAACGCGCGCGAGCCGGTCCACCTGGACCTCGCCTGCGACCGGGAGCTGGCGGCGGCCGCCCTCGCCGAACTGAAGGCGGCCGGGCTGCCCAGTCTGGGGATCAGCTTCGGCGGCCATGGCGAGCCCGCGGATGTGATGCCCATGGACTGGGCGGTGCTGATCCCGCTGTGGTTCATGGGCGGCCGCTGGGATCCGCCGGTCCAGGTGGTGACGGTGAGCCCGGCGCGTGACCTCCCGGCCCAGGCCCACGTCGAAGCTGGAAGCGCCCTGCGCCGAGCGTGCGAGCGCCTGGACCGCCAGGTCGCGGTGATCGCGAGCGCCGACCACGGCCACGCCCACAGCGCGGACGGTCCTTACGGCTTCGATCCAGCCGCCCGCGAGTACGACGAAGCGGTGCGCGAGATCGTGACCGGCGGCCAGCTGGAGCGCCTGCTCCAGCTCGATCCGGCCTTGGTGGCAGCCGCGCGGGCAGACAGCTGGTGGCAGATGCTGATGCTGCATGGGGTGCTCGGGAAGGCCGCGCGGGCCGACCTGGTCTCGTACGAGGCGCCCACCTATTTCGGGATGCTCTGCGCCACCTTAGAGGTGGCGTAACCCTTACCCGGCCTGGCGGGGTTGCACAGGCATGTCGGATTCGGTGGGCCAGCTCTCGGCGGATGGCCGCTGGCGCTGGGACGGCGTGCGCTGGGTCCCGGCCGGTGTGCGCTGGGACGCCGAGCTGCCGGCCTTCCTGCGCATCAGAACGCGCTCGACCGCCGGCGGGCGGGCCCTTGCGGCGATGCTGGTGGTCGGGCTGCTGGCCGATCAGGCGCTGCGCAGCTCGGGCATCGGCCTGGCAGCCTCCCTGGCGCTGGCCTTCAGCGCCGGCTTGCTGGTGGCAATCACACCCGTCGACCGCCTGCAGCCGCGCTTGCTGGCCGCGGCGGCGGTCTTCTTCGCTGGCTGGCTGAGTCTGCGCGCCAGTCCCTGGCTGGTCTGGCCTGACCTGGCAGCCTGCGTGCTGCTGCTGGGCACCGCCGCTTCCCTGTCGGCCGGTGGTTCGCTGTTCGACCTCGGGCTCGCCGAGGCGGGCGCGCGGCTGCTGCACGGCGTGCTGCAGGCCGGCGCCGGGTTCCTCTATGCGGCACCACCCTTGGCCCACGCCGGGCGGCGCAGCCGGAGGCTGCTGCCGGTCGCCCGCGGGCTGCTGATCGCGCTGCCGATCGGAGTCCTGCTCGCGGCCCTGCTGGCCGGCGCAGACCCGATCTTCGCGTCCTTCTTCCAGCTCAACTTCGACCTGGGCAGTTTGGCGCTGGACGTCTTCTTGGTCCTGGCCGGCGCATTGTGGATGGCCGGGGTGCTGCGGCTGGCGGCGTCGGTCCCGGTGGACCGCGTCGAGCCGCCGGCCTGGCGGCTGGGCCTGGTCGAGGGCCTGACCGTGCTGGCGGTGCTCGACCTGGTCTTCGCCGGCTTCGCGCTGGCGCAGGCGGTCGCGGTCACCACCACGAATTACGCGGAGTACGCGCGCAGCGGCTTCTTCGAGCTGCTCTGGGCGAGCGGCATCACGTTGCTGGTCCTCGCGCTCTTCAGCCGGATCACCGCGTTTCACAGAAGGCGGGCCCGTCGCGCCTTCATCGCACTGGCCGAGCTGGGCATCGTCCTGACGCTGCTCGTGGTGGTGGTGGCCTTCCGCCGCCTCAGCCTCTACGAGGCGGCGTACGGCTTCACCATGCTGCGGCTCTACAGCCAGGCCTTCGCGGTACTCATCGGCATCGTCTTTCTGTTCCTGGCCGCGGAAGTGGCGGGCGCTGGGCGCGGACGCCGCTGGTTCGCAGGCGCGGCCGCGGTCGCGGCCCTGGTCTGCCTGGCCGGCCTCAACCTCGCGAATCCCGAGACGCTGGTAGTCAACTGGAATCTGGATCGGGCGGCCACCAGCGGGAAGCTGGACGTCGACTACCTGGCCGGGTTGTCCGCGGACTCCCGCCCCGACCTCCTGGCCGGCCGGGGTCGTGTTGCGCCCGGCTTACAAGCCCAGATCACCCAGGCGGTGTGCGGGCAGCCTCCCGGAGCGCCCAGAGGATGGCAGGACTGGAACCTCGCCCTCTCCGGCGCCGCTGCCGCAGGAATCGCATCTTGCTCTCGTTGATGCGACCGGAGGGAGATGAGTACCGACTCAATGCGGCTGGCCGCCGGGCGACGCCCCGCGGCCAGGCACCTGAATCGAGTTGCTTCGGGCATCTTGGCCCTGGCGCTGTCCCTCCTGCTCGCCATCTTCATATTCGGTAGGGGCCCTGGCACGCTGGTCTGGTTGACCGGCCAGGCGCCGAGCTGGCTGCCCTTCGCCGGATCAGGTCTGAGCTGGCTGCCGTATGCCGAGCCCAAGCCGGCGCCGGCCGCAGCCGTGGTGGCGCCGAGTGCAGCGCCGGTGCCTTCCCCGGTCGCCACGCTCCTGCCGACCCCGGACCCTGTGCAGCCGCCGGCGGCGGCTCCAGTGATCCCGGCCCCGACACCTGTACCCACACCCACGCCCACGCCGAGACCGACTCCGCGGCCGACGCCGACGCCGGCCCGGATTCCGGCTCCGACGCCGACGCCGACGCCGACGCCGACGCCTGGTGCGTCAACTCTCTTCAGCGACAACTTCGAGGGCGACGCCGTGGGCGCCGGACCCGGCGGAGGCTGGAGCGCCGGGAGCGGCAGCTGGGATGTGCTGAGCGACGGCAGCAAGGTGGCCCGGGCGTCGGCGGACGGCGTCATGTACGTGGCCGCCAACGGCAGCTCGACGTGGACCGACTATAGGGTCAGCGCCTCGGTGAAGGCGCCAACCAGTGGCTACGCCAAGCTGGTGGCGCGCTACCAGGATTCGAGCTACTTCTATGTCTGCGGTCTCGACAACGGCGGCACGCTCTTCCTGGGCAAGCTTTACGGCGGCACCTGGTACAGCTTCTCGACCGCCGGCTTCGCCTACTCCGCCACCAGCTGGTACCAGGTGAGCTTCACCGTAGTCGGCGACTCACTCACCTGTTCGGCCACCGACCCCGGCAACGGTCACAGCCAAACCGTGAGCGCAACCGAGTCCTACTTCTCCTCCGGCCCGGCGGGGCTGGCGGGCTCCCCCGGCGCCGAGTTCGACAACTTCACGGTCTCGCCCGCGGCCTAGCGCCTCTAGCGGAGCGTCACACCCCGCTGGATGCAGCTGGCGGTGATCGGCCTGCCGGCCGCGTCGAAGTTGCAGGCCACCAGCGTGGCCGTCCCCGGCTTCAGCTCGGGTGGCACGATGCCGCTGCCGCTGAAGGAGCCGTCGGCGGCGACGGTGAGGCCGAGGTCGCTGATGGGATGGACCTCGATGCCGCCCTGGATGAAGCCGGCCTGCGCCCGCCGGCCCGACTGCAGGCCCTGGCCGGACACCGTCAGCCCCTGGCCGATCCGCAGCGGCGAGGCGGGATCGGTGTTGACGAAGCGGTTGGGGCCCGAAGCGCTCTCGGTGGGCTGTGGAGGCGTCGCGCTTCCGGCCGGAACACCCAGTACTGGCAGCTTGACGAGGCCGCTGACCAGTGCCGCGGTCACCAGCAGCACGATGGCCAGGCCCGCCAGCGCGGCCGGCCAGCGCCGGCGGGTGCGCTGGGGCAGGGCCGGCTCGGCCAGCGGCGTGGCGGCCGCCGGCGTTTGCATGGGCGCCACGGTTGTCGGCGCCGGCTCGACCACGGCACCGGCCGGAACCGCCGGCGGCCGGGGCGCCGTGCGCTCGTCGACCCGTCCCGCACCCGCGGCCTCGAGCTGGTTGACGAACTCCGTGCAGTTCGGATAGCGGTCTCCCGGCTTCTTGGCCAGCGCCTTGGCCACGACCAGGTCGACCATGGGGTTGAGCTGGGGATTGCGCTCCGTGACGGCGGGCACCGGCGAGTTGACGTGCGCGTACAGCAGGCCCATGACGTCGGCGCCCTGGAAGGGCAGCTCGGCGGCCAGCACCTGGAAGGCCATGATCCCCAGCGCGTACTGGTCCGTTGCTCCCGAGAGCGGCTGGCCGGTCGCCTGCTCCGGCGAGATGTGCGTGGGAGTGCCCGACACCATCCCGGTCGCGGTCAGGGATTCCTGGTCGTGCATCTGGGCCAGGCCGAAGTCGGCGAGGACCGGCTGCAGCTCGGCGTCCAGGAAGACGTTGGCCGGCTTGACGTCTCGGTGCAGGATGCCCTGGGCGTGGGCATAGTCAAGGGCCTCGGCCAGCGGCCGGAGGAGGGAGACGGCCTGCACCGTGTTGAGCGGCTGCTTCGGCATCCGTTCCAGCAGGGAACCGCTGGGCATGAACTCGACGACCATGTACGGCTGGCCGTTGAACTCGCCGTAATCGAAGACGGACAGGATGTGGCGGTGCCGGAGCTTGGCGATGGCCCGCGCCTCACGTTCGAAGCGGGTCTGGGCCTCTGGGCTGTCTACGAAGGTGGGCAGGACCTTGATCGCCGCCCAACGGGCCAGCCGGGGGTGGTAGGCCTTGTAGACGACCCCCATTCCACCCCGACCCAGGATGCTGTCGATGACGTAGCTCCCGATCTGGGTGCCATGGGGTATCCCGCCTTGCATGTGCCGCGGGGGATTATCGCGACCGAGGGCCGCGGGCGGTGCCGTTTATGGCTCAGGCCGCCCGCGGCGGGCTTAACGAGTCAGTCGCCCTTGTCGCCCTGGTGCCGAGGCTTGTCGTGCTCGGCGTGCTGGCGCCGGTCGGCGGCCAGGGAGCGACCTTCGTCGGTCACGTCCGAGAACTCGCCCTGCTCGTTGCGGCGCACGTAGAGCTTGTTTTCCCCGGTGTCGACCTCTTCGCGAGGTCCACCGGTGCCTTTGGTTCCACTCATGCCTCCGTCCTACCAGAGAGGCCCGGCCCTCTGCGCTGGGCCGGAGCCGGTGCTGGCTAGGATTTGGCCGATGCCCTACTTCGTGGTTCGCCTGCGCCGCGGAGGCCCTTGGGACTGGTCGCGCGACATGCGCCAGCAGAACGCTTGGGACGAACACGCGCGCTTCATGGACCAGCTCGTCGAGGACGGGTGGATCCTGCTCGGCGGCCCGCTCGCGGACGGGCGCGACACGCTGCACATTTTCCAGGCTGAGTCGGAGGAGGCGATTCGGGCCAAGCTGGCCGAGGATCCTTGGGCGCCGAACGGGATGCTGACGCCGGTCGCGATCGAGGGCTGGACGGTGTTGCTTGACGGGCGCTCGCGGGCCTGATCTACCTCGTCCTGAGGATCACAAGAACGGCAACCCGACGGTCATGTGACTCGGGTGAGTGACGTCGCACACAAGTGAGGCGGCATCGGCCGTCACTCCCTCTTTCTCTTCACGTCGCAGGCTTCCGCCGCCTCAAATCCTCCAACGAGGTCGGGCGCCTTCCCCGGCCCCTGAATCTGAAGGGTGGCGGCAGAGGAATTCGGGACGAACGTTATTGCTGCAACAGTCCCGCGACCCCGCACGTGCCGAAATCCTTTCCGGAGCATGCAGCGGTGATCGCCGTCAGCGCGATCAGCGTCAGGATGATTACGACGACAAGGATTAATACGGCGCCGACTGGGCTGACGTGAAGCCACACGGCTGCTGCCAGCCACCATGTCTGAACGGCCCTCCGAACATTCACCTCGGCCCCGACGATAACGCCGGCTTCGGGTGCTCGCGAGGACAGCTGATGGCGGCTGATTTGAATTCGCGCAGGTGGCTCCGGAGCACGGACTCGAACCGTGAACCTTGCGGTTAACAGCCGTGGCCAATACGTCCCGGCCGCTCTCCGGCTCTCCTCGGTAGGGTCTTTTCATATTCGACTCGGCAACACGCCAGCCGGGACGAGGCTAACGAGTGCGCCGAGCCGAGATCCGGCGCAGACGCGGGAAGGGGTCGGAGCCATTCTCAGTGAGATAGGCGGGGATTGCGGTGTTGCGGACAAGACCATTCAGCATCAGGTCTCGCTCTCGCGAGCAGCCTCCAGGGCTTCGCGGGCTTCAGGGATCAGCCAAAGCAGCAGCAAGATGGCGGCGATGTACTCCACCCACGACCAACCAGTCACCGCATTGATGGCCACGCCCGCCAGGGTGATGCCAGCAAGATAAGCGCAGGTCACGGACTCCGCGATGTCAGCGCGCAGCGCCGAACTTTGAATCATCCGATTCAGCAGGCGCTTACGGTTCGCAAGCCACGGCATGATGACCACGGCGGCGACCGACACCGTGACGCCGAGCCAGGATCGCTCGGGCTGGACGCGCAAAAGCAAACCCGCGATGGAGCTCAGGAGGACGTAGGCACATAGCGCGGCCAGGAGGGCGGCCGAGAGCCGTGTCGCTATCCGTTCCACACGGTCGACCTTGCCCTGGTCCCCG
>VBEO01000060.1:36154-36990 GCA_005881825.1 Chloroflexota bacterium
CCACGTCTGCTATCAAATGTGAGGCAGGGCCGGCAGGATGTTCTACCTCAGTCCCGAACCAAGTCACACATGCCGACTGCCGGACCCTGTCGGCGAAGTCTGGGCGGAGCTCAGGTGAGGCGGCTTAGGCCGTTTCCTCTGTGCGCTGGCCGCCGCCGCCTCGTCTAGCTAGACGGTGAGCAGCCCGCTCTCTGGCGCACCACGCCGTGGCCACCAAATGGAAGGAGGCAATCGCGCAAACGCGACTTCCCTAAGGTAGACGGCGGTCTGTGAAACTTCCCGCGGGGGACCAGATCCCAGACGATGCCCGCTACCCCGGCAACCACCGTCACCGTCTGGTCCCCCGCTTCTTGGGCGGCAGCATAGTCCGATGCTCTCCTGGCGTCAGCTTCCGCGCCTGGCACTGGATCGCGACGACGAACAAGCTACCTTCAGATCGCCACTCCCTACCCTAGTTGCCCGTGCTGGTCGTTCCTCGGCCCGTCCTTTGCCGCGACGCTGACCATCTCCCGAGCGGCTCCCAGTGTGCCTACCAGCTCAAAGTGGATGGTTTCTTTGGGCTCCTGGCCAACCTAGACGGCAAGCCGAGCCTGACGAGTCGGAGCGGCAAGGATCTCGTCGGCTCAGCAGAACTGCTCGCCTTGATTGCCCTATTAACCGGCTTGGTTAAGTACCTCTTCGGCTAACAACCGGGGGCGTGGCTGGGTCGCCTGGACCCAGTTCGCCCTTTCCTTCGAGAGTCGGGCCGTCGCGGAGGGGGACGGAGCTGGGATTGCGAAGTCCCAGGGGGCGACTGCCGCATGCCGCATTACAGAAACCTCCTGGGGGGCCTCTCC
>VBEO01000039.1 GCA_005881825.1 Chloroflexota bacterium
AGGTTCTGCTTGACGTCCTGGCTGTTGTGGATGTCGACGTGGCGCGTCAAGGCGCCGACGCGGAGCTTGCCGTTCTCGCGCGCGATGTAGGCGAGCTCCTTCACGTTGTTGATGTCGACCAGCGCCGACGGCTGCGCCAGGCGCAGCCGCATCAGCGGGATCAGGCTGTGCCCGCCGGCCAGCACCTTGGCGTCTTCGCCGAACTTGCCAAGCAGCTCGGACGCCTCCTGTACCGAACCGGCGCGCGCGTACTCGAACGCGGCGGGGATCACTGGCGCTCACCTCCCATCTGCTGGTCGCCGCCCTGCTGCGGCGACCCTTGTGATCCGCCCGGTGGCGGACCTCCCGTCCCCTCGACGTGACCGCGGTTTTCGGTACCCGGCATCGGGTCCTGCCCGGTCGCCGGCGTGGCCTGCGCCGCCCCGGCCATCCCGGACGCGCCCCTGGCTCCGGAGCCGTTGCTGGAGACGCCTTTGCCCCTGTTGTCCTGGATCTGCTTCCAGAGCCGGTCAGGACTCGCCGGCATGTCGACGTGCGCGATGCCCAGTGGCGCCAGCGCGTCGCAGATGGCGTTGATCACGGCCGCGCTGGCCGCGATCGTGCCCGCCTCGCCAATGCCCTTCACGCCCAGCTCGTTGCTCGGCGATGGGGTGACGGTGTTGTCGAGCGTGAGCGGGGGCATCTCGTTGGCGGTCGGGATCGCGTAGTCGAGCAGCGTGCCCGTGCGCAGGCTGCCGTCCTCCGCGTAGACCACCTCTTCGAATAGCGCCTGGGCGATGCCCTGGGCGATCCCGCCGTGCAGCTGGCCCTCCACGATCATGGGGTTGATCACGTTGCCGCAGTCGTCCACGGCGACGTACTTCTTCATGTCGACCGCGCCGGTGTCGGGGTCGACCTCGACCACGCACACGTGCGCGCCGAACGGCCAGACGAAGTTGGGCGGGTCGAAGTAGGAGACCGCTTCCAGTCCCTGCTCCATGCCTTCCGGCAAGCCCGTCCCGTAGGCGGCGAAGGCCATCTCGCCGAAGGCCTTGGCATTGTCGGGGCTGCCCTTGACGTAGAACTTGCCCTGGTCGAAGACCACGTCCTCCTCGGCCGCTTCGAAAGCGTGGGCGGCGAGCTTCTTGGCCTTCTCGACCACTTTTTGGGAGGCGCGGCGGATGGCCATGCCACCGACGGCCAGCGATCGTGACCCATATGTCCCGTACCCGAAAGCAGTGCCCTCCCCGGTGTCCCCGTGTCGCAGCTCGACCTGCTCCATGGGTACGCCCAGGGTGTCCGCCACGATCTGCGCGAAGGTGGTGTCGTGGCCCTGGCCGTGGGAGTGCGTCCCTGTCCAGACCATCACCGAACCGGTGGGCGTCACCCGGACCTGCGCGGACTCCACCAGGCCGATGCCACCGGTGGCCGGCGCGGTCGCCGCCGAGGGCCCGAATCCGCAGATCTCGATCCACGTCGAGAGCCCGATGCCGATGTACTTGCCGTTCTTTCGGCCCTCCTCCTGCTCCCTGCGCACCTGCTCGTAACCGACCAGCTGCAGCGCCTTGTCCAGCGCCTTTTCGTAGTCGCCGGAGTCCATGACCAGCCCGAAGTTCTGGGTGTAGGGGAAGTCGCCGGGCTGGATGAAGTTCTTCTTGCGCACGGCCACCGGGTCCATCCCGATCTCCCGTGCGAACAGGTCGACCATGCGCTCGACAAGATGGGTCCCCTCGGGTCGCCCGGCGCCGCGGTAGGGATCCGTCGAAACTCGGTTGGTGAGCACGCCAACGGTGCGCGCGGCGATCTGCTTCCACTTGTAGCCGCCGCCGGCGATCAGGCAGGCGCAGGGCTGGAAGGCGCCGAAGGTGCCCACGTAGGCGCCGGCGTCCAGGTACTGCGTCACCTTCATGCCCAGCAGGGTGCCGTCCTTCCTGCCGGCCACCTCCACGTCGAAGATCTGGCCTCGACCATGCGTGGTGACCTGGATCGACTCCGTCCGCGACTCGGTCCAGCGCACCGGCCGGCCGGTGATCTTGGCCGCCGCCGGCACCAGGTAGTCCTCCGCGTAGGGGCTGATCTTGGAGCCGAATCCCCCGCCCACATCGGGCGCGATCACTCGCATCTTGGACTCGGGCAGGCCCAGCGCTCCACCTACGAACAGGCGGATGAAATGGGGGCCCTGGTTGGAGATCCACATCGTCATGGAGCCCTCGTGCGGGCTCCACTCCGCCATCACCGCCCGGGGCTCCATGGGAGTCGGCGCCAGCCGCTGCTGCAGGATCCGCTCCTTGACCGTGACCTCCGCCTCATTGAATGCGGCCTCGGCATCGGCGTTGTAGGTCAGATCCCAGGCGATGTTGTCAGCCAGCGCGGTATGCGCCTTGGGGCTGTCCGGCTGCAGGGCCTTTTCCAGGTCCCAGACCGCCGGCAGCGGTTCGTAGTCGACGTGCACCAGCGCGGCCGCGTCGCTGGCCTGGTACTTCTCCTCGGCGATCACCATGGCCACGGGCTGGCCCTGGTAGACCGCCTCCTCGAGCGGCAGCGGCGGCCGGTCGGGGACGGTCTTTTTTTCGGCCACGAAGGCCGGTGCCACCGGCGCCGGCCCCAGGACCACGCCGTCGAGGTCCTTGGCCGTGAGCACCGCGATCACCCCGGGAGCCTTCTTGGCCTCGGAGGGATCGATCATGCGGATCTTGGCGTGCGCATACGGGCTGCGTACGAAGGCGGCGTAGGTGGTGTTCGACCGCTTGAGGTCGTCCACGTAGCGGCCGCCGCCGGACACCAGGCGGGGGTCCTCGCGGCGGTGGATCTTGGCTCCGATCATCTGCGTGATCGCCATGGCCCTAGCTCCCGCTGGCGGGTGTGGCGACCGGCATCTCGGCGGGCTTGGCGCCGCCCGACATCACCTGCGAGGCCGTCTTGACCGCCTTGATGATGTTCACGTAGCCGGTGCAGCGGCAGAGGTTGCCCTCCAGCCCCTTCCGGATCTCGTCCTCGGTCGGCGTGGGGTTGGTGTCGAGGAGGTACTTGGCGGCCATGATGAACCCGGGCGTGCAGTAGCCGCACTGCAGGCCGTGCTCGTCCCAGAAGGCTTGCTGGATGGGGTGCAGCTTGTCGCCGTCCGCCAGACCTTCGATGGTCATGATCTGACGGCCTTCGGCCTGGACGGCGAACATGGTGCAGGACTTGACGGCCTTGCCGTCGATGATCACCGTGCAGGCGCCGCACTGGCTGGTGTCGCAGCCCACGTGCGTGCCCGTGAGACCGGCGACGTCGCGTATGTAGTGCACGAGCAGGAGGCGGGCTTCGACTTCGTCCTGCCGCCCCCTCCCGTTGATGGTGGTCGCGACCTTGTGCTTCATCCGCTACCTCCGTGTTGTGGTTTGGACACGTAGCGCGCGGCGTAGCAAAGGCCCCCCTTGGCTACACCCCCAGACCCTAAGGACCGAAACGAGGCCAGTATATTTCGCAGTACCTTAGGGCGCAGATCTGATGCAGATCGAGAACCAGTTCCAGGTCGCCGCCCCCCCGGAAACCGTTTTCGCGTTCCTGCTCGACATCAACCGCGTGGTCGGCTGCATGCCGGGCGCCGAGCTCTCCGAGGTGGTCGATCCGACCACGTTCAAAGGCAAGGTCAAGAGCAAGGTCGGCCCCATCACTGTGCCGGGCTCGGCCAACGCCACCGCCACCATGTCGGTGCTGGAGGACGGCGCCGCCTCCACGGTCAAGCTGGTCACCGATTTCACGGTCGCCGGGCGCGTAGCGAACTTCGGCCGCGGCGTCATGGAAGATGTCTCCCGGCGCCTGGTCGGCCAGATGGCCGACTGCATCAAGTCCAACCTGGAAGGCGCCGGCGCGGCGCCGGCCCCGGCGACGGCGCCGGCGACCGAGGTGAGCGCGGCCGAGATGCCGGCCGCCAGTGACCCCCCGCCGGTGCAGACCCGAACCCAGGTCCAGGCCAAGCCCGTCAACGCGCTCACGCTTTTCTTCCAGGTGCTCTGGGACCGCATCCGGCGCCTCTTCGGCTCCCGTTGAGCGTCCAGACCAAGGCGCCTGCGCGCCCTCGCTTCGAGGAGTTCTTCGCGCTCCGCCGCTTCTACTTCCTCAACAACCTGGACTTCTCCCCCGACGGCGAGCAGATCTCCTACAGCCATGACGGGTCCGGCCAGTTCAACCTCTGGGCCTCTCCCGTAGGCGGCGGCTGGCCGCGGCAGCTGACCAGCCAGGAGGAGGAGGCCGTGCGTCACCACGCCTGGACGCGCCACGGCTTCGTGGTCGAGCTAGACCATCACGGCGCGGAGCAGTGGCAGCTCAATCTGCTGCCGGCCCGGGGCGGCTGGCCGCGGCCGGTCACTGACCGCCACGACGTCCAGTACTCGGTGGGCCCGGTGTCGGACGACGGCGAGCGGATGCTGATCTCCGGCAACCAGGAGCGTCCGAGTGACGTCAGCCTCTACGAGCTGCACGTCCCGGAGGGTGAGTACAGCCTGGTCCTGGACTCACAGGACGGCAAGTTGTATGCCGCGGCCTGGCATCCCGACGGCCGCCAGGCCGCGGTCATCGACCTGATCGGCAACACCGACCAGCACGTCCACCTGGTCGAGGTCGCCACGGGCGACCGCCGCGACCTCACGCCGCACCAGGGCGAGGAGCTCAACCTGGCGGTGGGCTTCAGCGCCGACGGCCGCCGCCTTTTCAGCGTCACCGACCGAGGCCACGAGCATCACTACATCGAGGAGATCGACCTCCAGAGCGGCGACCGGCGCCCACTGGTCCAGCTCGATTGGGGCATCGAGCACGCCGCCCTTTCCGCGGACCGCACCACGCTGGCCTACACCGTCAACGCCGACGGCTACTCACGCTTCCACGCCCGTGAGCTGGAGACCGGGCGCGAGCTCGAGTTCCCGCGCATGCCGGCCGGCGTCTGCATGCAGTTCGCGATCTCCCGCGACGGACAGCGGGTGGCGGGGCTGGTGGGCACCGGGACGCGGACCTTCGACGTTTACGTGGCCGACCTGCGCCGGCAGACCGTGACCCGGATCACGGACAGCTTCCTGGGCGGCATCCCCGAGGAGGAGCTGGTCGAGCCCGAGCTGGTCCACTACCCGACCTTCGACGGCCGCCAGGTGCCGGCCTGGCTGTACCGCCCGGCCGAAGCGGAAGGTCCGCTGCCGGTGCTGCTTTCGATTCACGGGGGCCCGGAATCGCAGGAGCGCACCCAGGTCACCCGTTCCTCGCCCTTCTACCAGTACCTGCTCAGCCGGGGGGTGGCCATCCTGGCCCCCAACATCCGCGGCAGCAGCGGGTACGGCATGTCCTACCAGAAGCTGATCCACCGCGACTGGGGCGGGGGCGAGCTCAAAGACATCGAGCACGCCGCGCAGTGGCTGCGAGCGCAGGACTGGGTGGATGGCGACCGGATCGCGATCTACGGCGCCTCCTTCGGTGGGTTCGCCACGCTCTCCGCGATGACGCGGCTGCCCGAGTACTGGCGCTGCGGCATCGACCTGGTGGGACCGGCCAACCTGGTCACCTTTGCGCGCGCCGTGCCGCCGCACTGGCGGTCCTCGATGAAGAAGTGGGTGGGCGACCCCGACGAGGACGCCGAGATGCTGATGCAGCGCTCGCCGATCACCTACGTGGAGAACGTGCGCGCGCCCCTGCTGGTGCTGCAGGGCGCGCGGGACCCGCGGGTGGTGAAGCCGGAGTCCGACCAGATGGTGGAGAAGCTGCGCTCGATGGGCCGCGAGGTCGAATACCACGTCTTCGAGGACGAGGGACACGACTTCAGCAAGCGCGCCAACCAGCTGCGGGCCTACCGCATCATCGCGGCCTTCCTCTTCAAGCAATTCGGCCTACCCGAAGAGGAATGACGGCTGACGAGGCTCGCGCCCGGGCGCGCGAGCTCTCACATCTCAACGCCTTCATCTCGCTGACGGCCGAGCAAGGCGAGGGCCCGGCGGTCGCGGTCAAGGACCTGGTCGATGTGCGCGGCACCGTCACCACCGCCGGCGGCGTGATCCTGCCCGACGTCCCGGCCGTCCGCGACGCGCCGGTCGTCACCCGGATCCGGGCGTTCGGCGCGGTCGTGATGGGCAAGGCGAGTCTGCACGAATTCGCCTACGGCGCCACCAGCAACAACCCGCACTACGGCCCCGTGCGCAACCCGCGGGATCCCGAGCGCGTCGCCGGCGGCTCCTCGGGCGGATCGGCGGTGGCGGTGGCCACCGGCATGTGCGACTGGGCGGTTGGTTCGGACACCGGCGGCTCGATCCGTATCCCCGCCGCCTTCTGCGGGGTGGTCGGTTTCAAGCCGACCCTGGGCAGCGTCGACATCGAAGGCGTGATCCCGCTCAGCCGCACCCAGGACACCCTGGGCCCGCTGGCCCCGGACGTGGCCACGGCCGCCCGGGCGCTGGAAGCCATGAGCGAGCTGCGGGACCTGGTGCCCCAGCGCCCGCGACCCCTGGGCGACTTCAGACTTGCGACACCCCGCGGCTGGGTGGGGCAGCTGGCCCTCGACCAGACCACCTCCGAGGCCTGGGGCCGGATCGCGGCAGAGCTGCCCGAGATCGACTTTCCGGACCGCGGCCGCCTGCACGAGGCAGGCGTCACGATCCTGCTGGTCGAGGCGTACAGCTACCACCAAGCTTGGGTCGCCGAGGTCCCCGACAAGTACGGCGCCGACGTGCTGGCGCTGCTCCGGCAGGGCGCCGAGATCCCACGCACCCGCTACGTCGCGGCACTCCTCGAGCAGGCGCGGCTGCGCGCCGACACCGAGGCCGCGCTGAGCGAGATCGACGCCCTGCTCCTGCCGGTCGCGCCCTACGTGGCGCCGGTGATCGGGCAGCAATTGGAGCGCGGCACCATGCTCGGCTTCACGAGACCCTTCAACACCACCGGGCACCCGGTGATCGCGCTGCCCGCGCCCACCAGCGGGCTGCCGGTGGGGATCCAGGTGGTGGGGCGCTTCGGCCGCGAGCGCGAGCTGGTGGAGGTGGCGCTGGCGCTGGAGGCGGCGTGGAGCTGAGGACCAAGGAGATCTTCGCGGGCGTCTTCAGCCGGCACGCGCAGGCCTACAGCGACCGCGTGTTGGGGCTTGTGGATCCGCGCGAGCACCGCGGCCGCTTCGCGGTCCTGGAGGCGCTGGCGGTCAAGTCCGGCCAGCACGTTCTCGACCTCGCCTGCGGGCCGGGCACCCTCACGCTGCCTCTGGCCGAGGCCGTCGGGCCCGGCGGCCGCGTGGTCGGAGTCGACCTGGCGGAGGGGATGCTCGACCTCCTGCGCGCGGCCGCTCCACCCCAGGTGGAGGTTCGCCAAGGGGACATCGAGGAGCTCGACCTGCCGGACCTCAGCTTCGACGCCGTGGCCTGCGGGCACGGGCTGCAGTTCTGCCCCAACCTGCTGCGCGCGCTCTGGCAGGCCCGGCGGGTCCTGCGAGAGGGCGGCGCCTTCGCCGCCAGCCTGCCCACGCGCAGCCACGCCGCCCAGGCTCGCCACCTGCTGCAGGAGGTGCTGGCGTCCCTGCCGGAGCCGCCCAACCCCCCGGATCGGACGGCAACAGTGGAGTGCCTGCTCGATCCAGAGCGCGCGCGGGCGGCTCTGACCGCTGCCGGCTTTGCGGACCCGCAGGCGATTGGAGCGTCTGCCGCCGTCGGAGCAGGAGCGCGTCAAGCAGCGAGCGGTCGAACTGGTGCGATCCGAGGTAGGCGACGGCCGGATCGAGCTGCCGGGAGCCACGTACGTGCTCACAGCCCGCAAGTGATGCTCGATCTGGATCGCGCCTACCAGGTCATGTCCACAGCCCGCCACATGGATGAACGCATGTGGCGGCTGGCGCGGTCGGGGCGGGCGCATTTTGCCGTGCCCTGCTCCGGCCACGAGGCGGTCGGCGCGGGCTACGGCCTGGCGCTGCACCCGGGCCACGACTATGTGGCGCCTCACTACCGCGACCTCGCAGCCATGCTGGCGATCGGCCTGACCCCACGCGAAGTCTTCCTGCATTTCTTTGCGCGGCGGGACGATCCCTGCGCCCACGGCCGCCAGCCCTACGCGCACTGGGGCTCCCGAGCTCACGGCGTGGTCAGCCTGCAGGGCCCCCAGCCCAACCACGTGACGCATGGCGTGGGCGTGGCCTGGGGCTCGAAGCTTTTGGGCACCGACCAGGTGACCTGGATCGGCTTCGGGGACGGCGGCGCCCAGAAGGGCGAAGTCCACGAAGCGATGAACATCGCGGCGATCCACAAGCTGCCCTGCGTGTTCTGTGTGGAGAACAACTTCTACACGCAGTCGGTGCCCTCCCGGCTGGAATCGGCGCGCCCGGAGATCGCGGCCCGCGCCGCGGGTTACGGCATCCCCGGCGAGGCCGTCGACGGCATGGACGTGAAGGCGATGTTTGACGCCGCCACGCGGGCGGTCGAGCGGGCCCGGGCCGGCGAAGGGCCGACCTTCCTGGAGGCGCGCTGCTACCGCTACCTGCCCAACACCTCCAACGACGACGACACCCGCTACCGCTCCCGCAACGAGGTGGAGGAGGCGCGCAGCCGGGACCCGCTGCTCCTGCTGCGTCAAGAGCTGGACGCCGCGCGCGCCGACGCCATCGACGAAGAGGCGATGACGGTCGCCGCCGAGGCCGCGGAGTGGGCCGAGGCGCAGCCCGAGGGCGACCCCGAGGAGATCCTTGAGCACACATACGCTCTCACTTCTTGAGGCCGTCCGCGAGGGCCTCGCGGACGAGATGGAGCGCGACCCGCGCGTGGTGCTCCTGGGTGAGGACATCGGGCGCCTGGGCGGTGTCTTCCGGGCCACCGACGGCCTCCTCGACCGCTTTGGAGCGGAGCGCGTCATCGACACCCCCATGGCCGAAAACGCGATCGCCGGCATCGCCATGGGCCTGGCCATGCGCGGGCTGCGGCCGGTGGCCGAGATTCAGTTCGCCGACTTCATGCACGCGGCGATGGACCACATCGTGGGCGAGGCCGCCAAGCTTCGCTACCGCACCGCGGGCGATTGGACGGCGCCCATGGTCGTGCGCACCGCCTACGGCGGCGGGTTTCGCGGCGGCCCCTACCACTCCCAGAGCGTGGAGGCCTTCTACAGCCACGTTCCCGGCTTGAAGGTGATGGCGCCCTCCTTCCCGGACGACGCCAAGGGCATGCTCACCGCCGCCATCCGGGATCCCGACCCGGTCGTTTTCCTGGAACACAAGCGCACCTACCGGGCGATCACGGGACCTGTGCCCGACGGCGAGCACGTGGTCGCCGACGGCCGCCTGCGGGTGGCCCGCCCGGGCGACGCCCTGACCATCGTGGGCTGGGGCATGATGCTGCACGAAGCGCTGGCGGCGGCCGACGAGCTGGCCGGCGACGGCATCGAGGCGGAGGTCCTCGACCTGCGCTGGCTGCTGCCGATCGATCGCGAGGGGCTGCTCGAGTCACTGGGGCGGACCGGGAGGCTGCTGGTCGTGCACGAGGACACGCTGACCATGGGTCTGGGCGCCGAGCTCTGTGCCCTGGCCGCCGAAGCGGGCGTCCTCCAGGCGCCCCCGGCGCGGGTGGCGATGCCGGACGCCGGCGGGATCCCGGTGGCCGACGCCATGGAAGACGCCATGCTCCCCAACCGCCACCAGGTAGTCGAGGCAGCGAGACGCCTGGTCTCCTCCCCAGGAAATGGGGAGGTCCGGCCCGGAGGGCCGGGGAGGGGGTCGTGGTTCGACGCCGCCATCCCCGAAGCGTCCAGCGTCATCGAGGTCCGACTCCCCGAGGTCCACCTGGAACTGGTGATGGCGGCGGTTGCCGAGGCTTGCCGGGCGGTACCGCAGAGCAACGCCACCTTCACCTGGGAGGCGATCCGCCTCCACGACCAGCTGAGCGTCGACCTCGACCTGGGCCCTCTCTCCCCCGCCCGCGGCGGCGGCACCTTCACCCTCGTCGACTACGGCCTCGGCGGCTCCCTGCTCGGCCTGCCGGCGGTGCGCCCGGGCCAGACCGCCGCCCTGCGCGTGGGCGCCGTGCGTGACGGCCGCGCCTACGTCGCGCTGGCAGTCGACCACCGAGCCGTCGACGGCGCCGACGCCGGGCGCTTCCTGGCGACCCTCAAGCGCTGCCTGGAAGAGTGATGGCCGTCGCGGTCATGTGGGTGCGTTTCCACAGCCGTACCTCATAATTCGCAGCCCCCGTGTCGCGTCTCGCGCTGGCTGCGCTGGTCCTCCTGGTTTTCGCGTGCACCGCCCAGGCGGCGCCAGCGGCCGTCGTCAGCCCGAGCTCGGAGGCCATGGTCGCGCCTGAACCCACACCGACGCCGGTGACGCTGGGCCCCCCGCAGTACCGCGGCCTGTGGGCCGACGCCTTCCATGAAGGCTTCAAGTCGCAAGCCCAGGCGGAGCGGCTGCTGCAGGACGCCCAGCGGGCCAACGTCAACGCGCTCTTCATCCAGGTCCGAAAGGCCGGAGACGCCTACTACAACGACTCCTTCGAGCCGCGAGCCGGAGACATCCAGGGGCCGCCCCGCTTCGACCCGCTCGCCTTCCTGATCAAGCGCGCCCACTCGGCCAATCCCAGGCTCGAGGTGCACGCCTGGGTCAACGTGTTCTACGTCGGCCGCTCGAGCGCCGTCTGGCAGCGCAACCCCGACTGGGTCAACCGCACGTCCGGCGGCACTGCCGGCCCCTACCTCGACCCCGGCAGCCCTGGCGCGCAGGCCTATACCCGTGAGGTCTTCCTGCACCTGGCCACGGCGTACGACATCGATGGGATCCACCTCGACTTCGTGCGCTACCCGGAGGGCGGGAACTGGGGCTACAGCCCATCGGCGCTGTCGGCCTACGGCCAGGGCTCACCCGATCCCGCAGATCCGGCCTGGAGCCAGTGGCGCCGAGACCAGGTGACCGGCTTCGTGCGCGGCCTCGGTAAGGACCTGGTGGCCGCCAAGCCGCATCTCAGGCTGAGCGCAGCCCTAATTCCGTGGGGCTCCGGACCGGCTGACACCGCCGGCTTCGCTGCCAGCCGCGCCTACTCCGAGGTCTTCCAGGACTGGCGAGGCTGGTTGGAGGCGGGGATCATCGACCTGGCCGTGGTCATGAACTACGACACCGCCTGGAGCGGCTTCGGATCCAAGTGGTTCGACCAGTGGACCGAGTTCGAGAAGGATCACCAGTACGGCCGCCGCGTCCTGATCGGTGTGGGCGCCTACTTCAACTATCCGGAGGACACCCTCGACCAGATCCGGCGCGCCCTGGCGCCGTCGGCGCGCGGCAACTACGCGGCCGGGGTCGCCATCTACTCCTACGCCTCGACATCGGTGTACGGCACGGACGACTACTACGCCCACCCCGAGGCCCAGCAGACGCTGCCGCGCCAGCCCTACGCGGCCGACCCCAAGGACCTCAGTTCGCTGACCCAGCGGGCGTCCGAGTTCAACCGCGGCTTCTGGGATCTGCTCGCGAAGCCCGGCGCCTACACCGACCCCGTGACGGCCGGGCGCATCACCACGCAGCCGGTCTTCACGGCTCCAGCCGCGATCCCCGTCCTGCCCTGGAAGTGACGTTCACGCCCGTTTAACCGCCAATTGGCTACGCTTCGCCGACGGGTGGAGGCGGCCAGCTCCGAGCGTAGGGCGGGCACCAGGACGGCGGGCCGGCGCTTGGCGGCCGGCCGGCGCGTGGAGCCTGCCGCCTTTCTCTTCCTGGCTCCCTCGCTGGTGCTCTTCGTGGTCTTCATCTTCTGGCCGCTCCTGCGCACCGTCTATCTGAGCTTCCACGGGAGCGACATCGTGGGCCGGCCGACCATCTTCGTCGGCCTCGACCAGTACCAGCTGATGCTGTCGTCGCCGACCGTCCGGGACGTGCTCGCCAATACCTTCCTGTTCTCGTTGATGACCGTCGTCCCCAGCCTGGTTCTGGCCGTCGTGATCGCGCTGCTGCTGCAGCAGCGGATCGCGGGCATCGGCGTCTTCCGGACCCTCATGGCGACACCCTTCGCTTTCTCGGTGGCCACGGCCTCGGTCGTCTTCGCGATCTTTTTCAACCCCGGCGTGGGCGTCTTCAACAGCTTTCTGCAGCTGTTCGGGCAGCATCCGGTGGGCTGGCTGACCGATCCCTCCCGGGCGCTGGCGTCGGTGGCCGTGACCACCGTCTGGCTGCAGCTCGGCTACTGCGTGCTGGTGCTCTCGGCCGGGCTGGGCGCCATCCCCGAAGAGCTGTACGAGGCCGCGCGACTGGACGGCGCGCGGGCGCTGGCCATGACCCGCCACGTGACGCTGCCTTTGCTGACGCCGACACTCTTCTTTCTGCTGGTGGTGACCACCATCACCTCCCTGCAATCGTTCGGCCAGATCCACATCCTCACGCGCGGCGGTCCGGCGGGCGCCACCACCACGCTCGTCTACTCCGTGTATGTCAACGCCTTCGCGTTCGGAAACTCGAACTTCGGCCTCGCCTCGGCGCAGGCGATGGTGCTGTTCGTGGTCGTGCTCGCGGTCACGACCGTGCAGTTCGGGGTGCTCGAACGCCGGGTGTTCTACCGGTGAGCGCCCTGTCGCGCACCTTGACCTATGGGCTGCTGGCAGCGGTCACCTTCGTGCTCCTGTTCCCGCTGCTCTATGCCATCGCGGGGTCGATGATGACGCCGCAGGAGCTGGCCAGCTACCCGCCGGTGCTGGTCCCCCGCCAACCCCGGCTGCAAAGCTTCGCCGACGTGCTCCGCGCCATACCGCTGCTGCGCGAGTACGCGAACAGCGTGATCGTGTCGCTGTGCGTGGCGGCGGGCCAGCTGCTCACCGCCACGCTGAGCGCTTACGCCTTCGCGTTCCTGCGCATGCCGTTCCGCAACGCGGTGTTCGCCGTCTTCCTCGCCACCATGTTCATACCCTGGGAGGCGACGATCATCCCCAACTACCTGTTCATGGCGGATGCGGGGCTGATCAACACCTACGGCGCGCTGATCCTGCCCTTCCTGGCGGCAGGGTTCGGCACCTTCCTGCTCCGGCAGTTCTTCCTCAGCTTCCCGCGCGATCTTTACGAGGCGGCCCTGGTCGACGGCTGCGGGCACCTCCGCTTTCTGACCACCATCCTGGTCCCGCTCTCCCGGCCGGCGCTGGCCTCGCTCGGCATCTACGCCTTCCTGCAGGCGTGGAACCAATACTTCTGGCCACTGCTGGTCACCAAGACCGAGGAGATGCAAACTCTGCAGATCGGCATCTCGCGGCTGCGGGACATCGAGAGCGCGGTCGCACCCAACTTCATCCTGGCCGGCACCGTGCTGGCGCTGATCCCGACGCTTGTCCTCATCTACATCGGCCAGCGCCACATCGTGCGCGGCCTCACCGCCGGCGCCCTGCGCGGCTAAAGGAGTGACGACGTGAAGAGAGTGCTGACGATGCTGCTGGTGACGGTGGTAATCGCCGCCTGTGGAAGCTCGACCTCATCGCCGCCGCCGAATCCGCTCGACGACAAAGCCTCGCCGCCGGCGGGCGGCGTCGAGCTGCAGTTCTGGCACGGCTTCTCAGCGGGCGCCAACCAGGACGCCACCAACTACCTGGTCTCCCAGTTCAACTCGCAGCACACGGGCTCCATCCGCGTCACCGCGACTTATGCCGGCAACTACGACGACACCTTTGCCAAGTACAAGGCGTCCATCCAATCCAACCAGCTGCCCGACCTCGTGCAGATCTATGACATCGGCACCCGCTTCATGATCGACAGCGGCACCATCCAGCCGATGCAGGTCTTCATCGACCACGACAAGTACAACGTCAGCGACCTGGAGCCGAACCTGCTCGGCTATTTCTCGATCAGCGGAAAGCTGTACTCGATGCCCTGGAACAACTCCACGCCGCTGCTCTACTACAACAAGGACGCTTTCCAGAAGGCCGGATTGGATCCCAACAAGCCTCCGCGCACGCTGGCTGAGATCCGCGACTATGCGCAGAAGCTCACCGTCAAAGACTCGTCCGGCAACGTCACTCAGTACGGGTTTGGCGCCGCCATCTATGGCTGGTTCCTTGAGCAGCTGACGGCTCAAGCCGATCAGCAGTACTGCAACAACGGCAACGGGCGTGACAAGTCCGCGTCCAAGGTCAACCTCAACCAGCCGACCGATGTGAACGTCGTCGACTGGTGGACCAAGATGGTCGGTGACGGCATCGCGCTTAACACCGGTCGCAACACCACCGATGCCCAGAACGCGTTCAAGGCCGGCAAGATGGCCATCACGCTGGAGTCGACGGGCGTCATGCGCGGTTTCCAGTCGGCGGTGAAGTTCCAGCTCGGGGCCGGCTTCTTCCCCAAGCCCACGGACACCACGAGCGGTGGGCCGATCATCGGCGGCGCGTCGCTCTGGATCGTCAACAAGAAGCCGTCCTACGTCCAGAAGGCCGCCTGGGAGTTCGTCAAGTTCCTGGAGCAGCCGCAGAACATGGCTTACTGGCACACGCACACCGGCTACTTCCCGGTCTCCAAAGCCGCGCAGAGCGACCCTTCGGACGTGGCCTGGCGCCAGCAGTACCCGCTCTTCAACGTGGCCATCGACCAGCTGCACCAGACCAAGCTGGACAAGGCGTCGCAGGGGTGCCTGCTGGGCGTGATGCCCGCGACCCGGCAAGCCGCCGAGGTGGGTATGGAGGCCGCCATCACCAAGAAGTCGCCACCGCAAAAGGCGATGGACGATGCGGTGGCCTCGATCCAGCCCCAGATCGACCAGTACAACCAGGCAGTAGGCAAGTCGTAGGGGAGGGGCTCGCTTCTGTTACGTAGGGGAGGGGCTTGCCCCTCCCGGGCGAGGCGAGCCTCGCCCCTACGTGGTTTCCATCCGTAGGGGAGGGCCTTGCCCCTCCCTCAGGGCGAGGCGAGCCTCGCCCCTACGTGGTTTTTACGTAGGGGAGGGGCTCGCCGAAGAGCTGACCCGCCACCGCAAACGGAATCGGCGTCAACGCTTCCGGCAGCCCGGTCCGCACCCGCACCGAGCGCGCTTCCGGCCGCAGCCGGTCGCCGATCCGGAGCACGCAGACGCCCTGCTCCTCCAGCCGGCGGCCGAGCCGCCGCATGTCGGCCCGGGCCGGGCCGGCCGCCTCCAGCAGCAGCACCGGCAGCTCGGGGTCGACCGCCGCGATGGGACCGTGCATGAAGTCGGCCACGGAGCGCGCCTCGGCCAGCAGGTAGGAGGTCTCGGTGACCTTGAGCGCCACCTCCTGGGCCGTGGCCAGGTGGTAGCCGCGGCCGATCGCCGCCAGGCGGCGGCCCTCGACGGCCTCGGCCAGACGGCCGGCGTCGCTTTCCAGCGCGGCGGCCGCCGCACAGGGCAGGGACTCGATGGCGGCCCGGAAATCGGGATCCGGATCGAGGGCCCAGGAGAGCATGGCCAGGCAGAGCAGGCTGGCCGTGTACGTCTTGGAGGCCGGCACGCTGCGCTCGCGGCCGGCTCCCATGGGCACCACCACGTCCGCCGCGCGGCCCAGCCGTGAGGCCCGCTCGTTGACGATCGCGAAGGCCGGCCGGCTTTGCCGGCGCGCTTCTTCGACCACCGCCGCCACGTCGGGCGAGGCGCCGGACTGGCTGATCGCGAGCACGGCCAACCCCTCGAGACGGGGCGGGCTGCCGTAGAGCGTGAAGGCCGAGGGCGCGGCCAGCGCCACCGGGAGCCGGTTCCGGATCTCGAAGAGGTACTTGGCGTAGGTGGCGGCGTGGTCGGAGCTGCCGCGGGCGGCCAGAAGAAGGGCGGCCGGCCGCTGCCGGCGGATCCGGGCGGCGACCTCCTCGACCTCCGCCCAGCCCGACTCCAGCCGGCGCGCCAGGACCTCCGGCTGGGACCGGATCTCCTCCAGGAAGATCGAGTTCAATCCCGGGGACACACCTCGCCGCCGACCAGCGTCAGGCGCACCCGCAGCTCGGCGTCGAGCACAACCAGGTCGGCCGGCAGCCCGGCGGCGATCCGGCCCACGCTGCGCTCACCGAGTGCCCGAGCGGGAGTGAGGGTCGCCATCTCCACGACCTCGCGCAGGCCGCAGCCCAGGCCCGCCAGGACCCGGACCATGCCGTCCATGGTGGCCAGGCTGCCGGCCAGGGTGCCGTCCTCCCGGCGCACCGTGCGGCCGTCGGAGAGGATCTGCTCGCCGCCCAACAGGTGCTGCCCGGGCGGCGCGCCGGCAGCGGTGGTCTGGTCGGTGGTCAGCGCGATGCCGCGCGGACCCTTCAAGCGGATCGCCATCTGCATCGCGAGCGGATGCACGTGCTCGCCGTCGGCGATCAGCCCCAAGGTCGGCCGGTCGTCGAGCAGCGCCGCCCCGGGCAGCCCGGGCTGCCGCTGCCTGAAGGCCGACATGGCGTTGAAGAGGTGCGTCACGAAGCGGGCGCCGGCTGCGAAGCCCGCCTGCGCCTCCTCGGCGCTGGCGGCGGAATGGCCCAGCGAGACCAGCACGCCGCTCGCCCGCAGGCGGGCGATGGCGTCCAGCGCCCCCGGCAGCTCGGGCGCGATCGTGGTCATCCGGGGCGGCGCGGCCAGCACCGCCGCCACCCGCTCCGGCGTGGGCTCCAGCATCTCGGCCGGGTCATGGGCGCCGGCGTGGCGCGGGCTCAAGAACGGTCCTTCGAGGTGCGCGCCCAGGACCCGTGCGCCGCGTGACCGCACTCGGGCCGCGGCCTCCACGAAGGCCCGGCCCTCAGCGAGCGGTCGAGAGATCAGCGTGGGCATGAAGGCGGTGACGCCGGTCGTGGTGAGGGCCACCGATATCCGTTCCATGGCCCCGGCTCCCTCGGTGGCGTCGTAGCCGGCGAACCCGTTCACCTGGAGATCGACGAAGCCGGGCGCCACCACGTCGCCGGGTTGGGTGAGCAGCTGCGCCCCCGACACCTGATGCTCGCCGGCGCGCACCCACGCCACTCGCCCCTCCTCGACCAGCACCGTGCCAGGCTCCAGGCTGCGCGCCGGTGTGAGCACGCGGCCGCGGAGCAGGTAGCGGGTCACAGGCCGAGGACCTCGCGCGCGGCCTCGGCGTTGGGGCGGGCGGCGCCATACGTCGCGACGTAGCCCCGCGCCCGCGGCCGCAGCACGGGCGCGCCCATCTCGACGACCACGGCGTCGGGGTGCGCCGCCACGACCCGCTGCTGCCAGGGATGCCGGTGCAGGTCGCGCACCACCAGCACCAGCGGCCGCCCATCCATCGATTCGAGGGGCACTTCGCCACCCAGGCCCCAGGGCACCGGCCCCGCGGCCCAGGAGGCCGGTGGGTCGAGCCTGACCACCGCGGCTTGGGGGCCGACGCGCACCTCGCCCTCGTAGCGCAGCGCGCGCCGGGCGGCCTCCGCACCCGCGCCCGCGGGCGCCGGCGGCCGCGAGGCCCGCCCCTGCGCAGCCCAACGAGACACGTCGCTAATCCGGCCGGCGGCCTCGGTCAGGCGGCTCTCGGGCACCACCGCCAGGGCGGCTGTGAACTCCTCGAGATCGGCTTCGCTGCGCGGCGTACCGCCAAGGCACAGCGCGTCCACCCCGGCCACGAGGGCCTCCGCCGCGGCGCCCTGGTGCTGGGCCAGGGCGTGCATGTCCATGCCGTCGCTGACCACCAGCCCGTCGAAATGGAGGCTGCCCCGCAGCAGGCCGGTCACCAGTCGCCGCGACAGCGTGGCGGGCAGCGAGTCGTATTCGAACGCCACCGCGTGCGCCGGCATCACGGCCTGCACGCCGGCGTCGATGGCGGCTGCAAAGGGCGCCAGGTCGACGCGCTCCAGGACCGGCATCTCGACGTGAGAGTCCGCCTTGGTGGCGCCATGGCCGGGGAAATGCTTGGCGCAGGCCGCCACGCCTTGAGACTGCAGCCCGCGCACGAACGCGGCCGTGTGAACGGCAACGAGGTTTGGATCGGAGCCAAAAGACCGCACGCCGACAATGGGCGAGCGCGCGTCTACGTTGACGTCGGCCACCGGGGCCAGGTCGAGGTCGATCCCCAGCTCGGCCAGCCGGCTTCCGATCTCGGCCGCGACCTGCTCGGTCAGCTCGACGTCGCCGGCCGCTCCCAGGGCCAGGTTGCCCGGCGTGCTGCTGCCGGTGGCGGCGTCCAGGCGGGTGACGTCCCCGCCCTCCTCGTCGATCGCCACCAGGACGTCCTCGCGCTCCGCCCGCAGGGCGGCAACCAGCGCCGCCACCTGCTCGGGGGAGCGCACATTGCGTGCGAACAGAACCACACCGCCCAGGCCCTCGGCCACCGCCCGCCGTAGCCAATCCGAGGCCTCTAGGCCTTCGAAGCCCGGCAGCAGCACGCCGAGCGCCGTGGTCATCCCTTGACCGCCCCGGCCGTGAGCCCCGACGCGATGTAGCGCTGGAGCGCCAGGAAGAAGATCACGACCGGGAGGCCCGTCAGGGTGGCGCCGGCCATCAGGCCGCCCCAGTCGGTGCCGTGGCTGGTGGTGAACGAGGCCAGCCAGACGGTCACGGTCTGGTGGGCGCCGCTGCGCAGCAGCACGTAGGCGATCAGGTACTCGTTCCAGGCCTGGATGAACGCGTAGACGGCCGTCGCCACCAGGCCCGGCGCGACCAGGGGGAAGACGATCCGGAAGAAAGCCCCGGTGCGCGAGCAGCCGTCGGTCATCGCCTGCTCCTCCATCTCCACCGGCACGTTGACGATGAAGCCGCGCAGCGTCCAGATCACGAAGGGCAGCACGAAGGCCAGGTAGGTGAGCACCACCGCGAGCAGGGTATCGACCAGTTCAAGAGAGTCCCAGAACAGGAAGATCGGGATAACCAGCGCCGAGAGCGGCACCATCTGGACCCCGATCACCATCGCCAGCACGGCGGCCCGGCCCCGAAACCGGAAGCGCGCCACGGCCAGCGCGGCCAGGAAGGCAAGCGCGATCGCGATCACGACGGTCGCGCTCACGATCAGAGCGCTGTTGACGACGTCGTTCCAGAAGAAGGGCTGGGCAATGGCGCCGGCGAAGTTGTCAAGCGTGGGCCGGAGCGGGATCCAGACCGGGTTCAGCGTCAGGATCTCGCGGCCGGGTTTGAACGCGGTCGAGACCATCCAGTAGATCGGGAAGATCATGAGCAGGAAGACAGCCAGGCGATCGCCAGCAGCAGCACCAGGATCACCGCCAGGGCCGCACCCAGCCCGTACTGGGTGACGCGGAACGACTCGCTGAAGCTGTAGATGCCGAGCAGGAAGTAGTCCGCCGCCGGGCGCTGGTTGAGCATGATCCAGACCTGGTCGAAGACCTTGAAGTCCCAGATCGTCGACAGCGTGGCCAGGATCACAAAAACCGGGCGCAGTATCGGGGCCACCACGAACCAGAAGACGTGGAGCGGGTTGGCGCCGTCCACCTCGGCGGCCTCGATCAGATCGCGCGGCACCTGCGACAGCCCAGCGCTCAGCGTGATCACGACGAACGGCAGCGCGCCCCAGACCACGACCACGGTGATCACCGCGAAGCCCTCCAGCGGGTTGGCGAACCAGTTGTGGTGGATGTAGTTGCCGATGCCGAGGTGCGTGAGCAACCAGTTCATGACGCCGAACTCGAAGTCGAACATCCACTGCCAGAGGTCGACCGCCACCACGACCGGCGTGGCCCAGACCAGCACCAGACCTGCCGTAAGCAACACGCGCACCGGACGGTGAACGCGCTCCAGGAGCAGCGCCATCAGGGTGCCGACGACCATGGTCAGCGCCACGTTCACGGCGGCGAAGGCGGTGCTGCGCAGAACCACTTTCCAGAAGAAGCCGTCGCGCAGCACGGTCGTGTAGTTGTCGAGTCCCACCCACTCCCCGGAGTGGGCGATCAGCTGGCGCAGGCCGTAGTGCTGGAAGGAGAGCGCCAGCAGCGAGGCCAGCGGGTACAGCAGTACTCCGGCCAGCACCAGCATTGCCGGCGCGAGCAGGACGTAGGGCGCGGCGCCCGCACTGAGGCGCCACGCCCACGGACGGAAGAGGGTCGGCAGGGCGAGGCGGCCGTGGCCGGCGGCCGCGGCCGCGCTCGCGTCATTCATCAGCTCTTGGCGTTCAGGATCGTGCTGATCTGAGAGCTGGCCGCCGAGGTGGCGGCGGGAATCGTCTGTTTGCCCGTGAAGATCGAGACCAGCATGTCCTGGAGGACGTTGGCCGACTCCACGTTCGCCCAGTTGGGCGAGTTGGGAACGAAGCGGCTGTTCTTGGCCGCGGCCGCGAAAGTGCCCAGCAGCGGGTTGTTCGCGTTGAGGTCGAGCAGGGTCGTGTTGTTGGGAATGACCTGGCCCACTGTCGCCATCTGGGTCTGGAACTTGACGCCCGCCAGCAGCTTCACCCATTCCTGCGCCAGGCCCTGCATCTTGCTCTTCGCCGAGATGCCCAGGTCGGACCCGCCCAGGAACACGGGCGCGGTCTTGCCAGCGGTGTGGCTGGGGATCGGGAAGACGCCCAGCTTGTCCTTGAGCGAGGGATCGCCGGCCTTGGGATCGGTGATCACGCCGACCTCCCAGCCGTTGGCCACGATCATCGCGATGTGGCCCTGTGCGAAGGCCTGGTCTTGCTTCAGCTCGTCGCCGGTCTTGTCCGCCCGCGAGAGCTTGTCGACGATGCCCTTCAAGCTGGTCAGGCCCTGCTGAGCCTGAGAGCTGTCGAGGCTGCCTTTCCACTGGCCGCCGCTCTGCGTGGCGATGTCACCACCGAAGTCCCAGACGAAGGGAGCCGCGGCGTACCAGTACTTGCCGGGGAAGTAGAGAGCCGAGAAGTTGCTGTCCGAGGCATTAGCCGTCATCAGCTTCTGCCCGTCCGTCAGCAGCTCGTCCGTGCTGGCCGGGGTGTTGGTGATCCCGGCCGCCGTGAACATGTCCTTGCGGTAGATCACAGCGCGGCTGCCCGCGTAGTAGGGAACGCAGTAGAGCTTGCCGCCGAAGGTGCAGGACTCGGTCAGCGACTGCAGCCAGCTGGCTGAGCCCTCGAAGCTGCCCTTCTTGCCGCTGATGTCCTCGAGCGCGCCCGCGGCCGCGTACTTGGCGACCAGCGTGTTGCCCAGTTCGACCACGTCCGGCGGCGTGCTGCCGGCGTACGCGGTGTCCAGCTTGGTGGTGACGTCCGACCACTGCTGGATCTGGACGTCGACCTTGACGTTGGGATGCTTCGCGTTGAAGTCGGCGTTTACCCCGTCCACCACCGACTGGGGCGCGCTCCCGTTCATGAGCCAGACCGTCAGGGTCCCGCTCTCCTGGGCCGGGGTGTTGCCCGCCGACGACGAGCATCCGGCCACCGCCAGCAGCGCGCCGAAGAGCGCCACCGGCAATGTCTTGAATCTCACCTTTTTGCCACCTCCTGAATTGGTTTCGTAGGGGCGGGACTGTTCCCGCCCGAATGTGCGCCTGTTCTTGCCTGCGACTCCGCTCTCTGCCTCTTTAAGCTCAGCCCTCCTCGTGCCCACGGACGACCAGCTGCGCCAGCGGCTGCGAGTAGCGGCCGTTGCGCGCGCGCTGGGGGGACAGCTCGGCGACCAGGCGATACCGGTCGCCGCGATAGATGGACCGCACGAACTCGACCATGCGACCGGCCTCGGTCGAGGTCGTGCGCTCGAAGAGCAGCGCCGGAGAGTGCAGCGGCACCCCCAGGTCGGCCGACTCCTCCTCGTTGGTGACGGTCGGCTCGATCGTCTGCTGGCCGTAGCCGATGACGATTCCGTACCGGTGCTCGAGCAACTCGTAGAAGGACTTTCCCTCCAGGTCCGCCGCCGTCAGGCCGGGGACCAGCGCGGCCGGCACGTGCAGAGTCTCGATAGCCATGCTCTCGCCGTCAGCCAGCCGGAGCCGGCGGATCTTGACCACCGGGTCCTCAGGCGAGACCTGCAGGCGCCGGGCGATGCGGGCGCCGGCCGGCACCACCGCCAGCTCCAGCGTGCGGCTCGAGGGCACCATGCCGCGGCGCACCATGTCTTCGGTGAATGAGGTCAGCGCCAGCTGCTGGGCGATCTTTGGCTGGGAGACGAAGGTGCCGCTCCCGTGGCGGCGGACCAGGTACCCCTCCTGGACCAGCTGGTCGACCGCGGCCCGCAAGGTCAGCCGCGAGACGCCCAGGCGCACGCACAGCTGGCGCTCGGGGGGAATCGCTTGGCCGACCTGGAGCGATTCGATCAAATCCAGCACGCGCTCGCGTGCCTCGTCCTGCTTACCCACGAGTGGTATAGTCCTCCCCGCTCGCCACGTTCGTGAGTAAAGCATATCGACCAGAATTGGTCAATACCACTTCTTTGTTGGCGGCCATGAACCAGGCGGACGCCACGATCGCCGGGCTGGTCCGGCCCGCTCTGCCGCAGATCGCCAGGGCAGTGGACGCGATCGCTGACCGCCTCGCGTCCGGCGGCCGTCTCCACTACTTCGGCGCCGGCACCAGCGGTGCGCTGGCGGCCGTGGACGCCATGGAATGCCCGGGGACCTTCGGGGTGGCGGCCGACCTGGTTACGGCGCACACCTGCATGGGCCCGGACGAGGACGACGCCAAGGCCGGGCATGCGGCCGCGACGGCGGTGGCCGCGGGCGACGCCGCGGTCGGCGTCAGCGCCAGCGGCGCGACGCCGTTCACGGTCGCCGCCCTGGAGGCGACGTCAGGGCTGCGCGTGGCCGTCGTTTGCGCTTCCGGGTCGCCCCTTGCTGCGGTCGCCCAGGTCGCGATCGAGGTGCCGACTGGCCCCGAGGTGGTGGCCGGGTCCACCCGCCTCAAGGCCGGGACCGCTCAGAAGATGGTGCTCAACATGCTGAGCACCGGCGCCTTCGCCCGGCTCGGCTACGTCTTTCGAGGGCGGATGGTCGGCATGGTGCCCGAAAACGCCAAGCTGCGGGCGCGGGCGGCGGGCATCCTGGTCGACCTGGCGGGAGTATCGGCGGTCGAGGCCGAGCGTGCCCTGGCGGCCGCCGGCGCCGAAGTGCGGGTGGCCCTGGTCATGCTGCGCCTCGACCTGGATGCGGGCGAGGCCCGCCGGCGCTTGTCCGGCGCGACGTTGTCCGACCTGCTCGAATAGCGCGGTGGACGTCGAGCTGCCCAAGCTGGCCGACACCCTGGTCGAGGGGACGGTCGCCCGCTGGTTGAAGCAGGCCGGGCAGGCGGTGCGCAAAGGCGAGCCGCTGGTGGAGATCGAGACCGAGAAGGTCAGCTCCGAGCTCGAAGCGCCCGCCGACGGCGTGCTGGAGATCGTGGTGGCGGCCGGCGAGACCGTACCGGTCGGCCAGGTGATCGCCCGCATCTCGGGCGAGGCGCCGGTGGGCGTCCACCACGCAGTCACCGCGGCGCCCCCCGCGGCCGGCGGAATGAGCTCGATGCGGCGGCGCATCGCCGAGCGCATGCAGGAAGCACGGGCCCGGATCCCGCAGGGGGCTTGCGTCCGCGAGGTCGACCTCTCGCACATCCAGCGCGGGAGCCGGAGCTGGACCGCCTATTTCGTGAAAGCGCTGGCGGCTGCGGTGCCGGTCGGCAATGTCGGCGTGGCCGTGGAGGTGCCCGAAGGCCTGGTGGTGCCGGTCCTCAAAGACGTGCCTGCGCTCGGTCTCGACCAGGTCTCCGACCAGATCGCCGACCTGGCCTCGCGAGCGCGAGAGGGCCGGCTGCAGCCTGAGGAAGTGACGGGCGGAGGGTTCACGGTGACCAACGTGGGCGGTGGCGGCACGCTGATGGCGTTCCCGCTGGTCAACCCCGGGGAGCCCGGCATCCTGGCGCAAGGAGCGATACGCGACGGCCGTTGTTTCGTGACGTTGTGCTACGACCGCCGGAGGTACGACGACTACAGCGCCGACCGCCTGCTAGCTCGGGTCGCCGAAGAGCTGGCGCGTCTTTGAGCGTGCGCCGCGTGAAGACGCCCGTCGACGCGGCCGCCTGGGCGCGGCTGCGGCTCGAGTTCATCCGGCAGTCTCCGCCGCCGGTCGTCTGGGACGAGGCAGCCACCGCTGTCGAGATCGAGAACTGGCTGGCCGAGAGCCTGAAGCGCCAAGACCTGGCCGCCTTCCTGGCCGAGATCGACGGCGAGCCGGCCGGCATCGGGGCGGTCTCCATCTACGAGGTGCCGCCGGCGCCCGCAGTCAGCGGCACGGAGGCGTACATCTCGAGCATGTACACGGAGCCGCGCTTCCGCGGGCGCGGCGTGGCGCGGGCGATCCTGGACGAGCTGATCGTGTTTGCGCACGCGGCCGGGGTGCGCGGACGGGTCTGGCTGCGCGCCACCGACGCCGGCCGCCCCCTGTACGCGTCCGCCGGCTTCTTGCCGCGCGACTACTTCATGCAGCTGCGCTTGACCGATTGACGCGCGTCGAGCGGCTGGACGCAGCGGCCGCGGAGCGTCATCTGGAAGACCTGGCGCGCATCCTCGCGGACGCCGTCCAGGGTGGTGCCAGCGTTGGTTTTCTGACTCCTTTCAGCGCGGCCGACGCCGCCGATTATTGGCGCGGCCTGCTGCCGGTCGTGGCCGCCGGCGACGTGCTGCTGCTGGGCGCGTGGCTGGATGACGCACTGGTCGGCACCGTGCAGCTGCACCCCTCGGTGATGCCCAACGGGCGCATCCGGGCCGAGGTGGCCAAGCTGCTGGTGCTGCGCTCGGCCCGGCGCCAGGGACTGGGCCGGTCGCTGATGGAGGCCGTCGAGGCGCTGGCGCGCGAGCGGGGGCGCACCACCCTGGTGCTCGACACCCAGACCGGCAGCGACGCCGAGAGGCTGTATCGCGCGCTGGGCTGGACGCCGGCCGGCGTGGTGCCCGAGTACTCGCTGCTCAGCGGCGGCGGCACCGGCGCCACCACGTTCATGTACAAGCTGCTGGCCTGACCGTGACAGAGCCAACCCGCCCAACCGACGAGCTTGAGGCGCCGGCATACGCGGGGCGTTCTTTTTATGCGGACGCGGAAGACCATGTCGATCGCTGGAACCCGGCCCTCCGAGGACTCGGAGCGTTGTTCGGCCTATGCGCGTTGATGATCCTGAGCGCGGTGGCGAAAAGGAATTGGATCGTCGCCGCCGCAGTCGGAGTGATTGGGGTCATCCTCGCCGTCGCGATAGCAGCGATTGGTGTACACGACATCCGGAAGATGCGCCGTTAACCGCCAACTGCCGGCGCATAGTCAGCTCGGCGGCCGAGGATCTCGCCAGTGCCGGCATATGGCGCTGGCCGGCTGACTCATCGGTGGTGCGTGTAGGCGGCTAAAGCCCGAGCTCGGCCTTGCGCCGCCGGCGGTCCGGCTCCGGCACCCAGCCCGGCATCGATTCCAGGAAGGCGTCGTCGGCGGGCTGCTCCGGGAAAACCTTGTGCGGGTTGAGAATGCCTTGCGGATCCAGCATCCGCTTCAGCCGGCGCATGACGTCCAGCCCCAGGGCGCCATGCTCGAGCTCGGCGTAGTCGCGTTTGAGCGCGCCCAGGCCGTGCTCGGCAGAGATCGAGCCGCCCAGCTCCAGCGCATCCCGGAAGATCTGGGCCGCCGCTGCGCTGATCAGATCGCGCTGCGCGTCCTCGAAGAGGATCGTGGGGTGCAGATTGCCGTCGCCGGCGTGCCCGACGGTGACGATGCGCAGGCCGGTCCGGGCGGCCAGGGCCTGGACCCGGCGGATCATTTCGGGAATCTGTCCGATCGGCACGGCCACGTCCTCGGCGAAGAAGTTCTTGGGCATCGACATCAGGACCTTGCCGAAGGACCGCCGCGCTTCCCAGAGCCGCTCGCGTTCGTTCGAGGACTGGGCGATCCGGTTGTCGGCCCCACCCAGCACTTCGACCATCTTCATCAGGTCGAGCTGCACGAACTCCTCGTCGTTGCCGTCCTGCTCGACGATCAGGACGGCCTCCAGCTCGGGCTCGAAACCCGGTGGCAGCTTGTCCGCCACCAGCTCCAGCGCACCGCGGTCCAGGATCTCGATGGCGGCCGGAAAGTGGCCGGCGGCCAGTGCCCGCGCCACCGCCTGACCTGCCTCCTCCAGGCGGCGGAAGCCGACCATCGCGGTGGCCTGGAAGCGCGGGCGCGGGATCAGCTTGACCACCACCTCGGTCACGATCCCCAGCGTCCCCTCAGACCCGACGAAGAGCTGCAGCGTGCGGTAGCCGGAGGCGCGCTTGCGCAGCTTGCCGCCCAACCGCAGCACCTCGCCCGAGGCCAGCACCACGGTCAGTCCGATCACGTAGTCGGCGGTGACGCCGTACTTGACGCAGCGCATGCCGCCCGAGTTGCAGGCCACGTTGCCGCCGATGGTGGACATCCCGTAGGAGGCCGGGTCGGGCGGATACATCAGGCCATGCGCGGCGGCGGCGGCGTCCAGGGCTTCGGTGATGACCCCCGCACCGGCCACCGCCACCGTGTTGGGGACGTCGATCTCGATCTCGGTCAGGCGGTCGAGGCTCAAGACGATCCCCGCCGCCAGCGGCACGGGCCCGCCGACCAGCGACGTGCCGGCACCCCGCGCGACCACCGGCACGCCGGCTGCCGCCGCCTCCCGCACCACCGCGGCCACTTCTTCGGTAGAAGCGGGGCGCACCGCGCACAGCGGTGCCGACTCCATGAAGGTGGCGTCGTGGCCGTACTCCTCGAGGCCATCGCCGTCGCGGACCAGCCAGCGCTCGCCCACCACCGAGGCCAGCCGGCCCAGGAGATCGCCCGCCACCGCCCCATCTTCACAGATCTTCACCAGCAAGCCGCAAGCTTGTCGGGCCAGGGCCGTTGGCTGGTGAGGATGCCTCGGGTCCTGGTTGCGGTAGCCCTAGCGCTCGCCGGCCTCGGCATGGCGGCCGGCCCAGCGCTCGCCAGCGGTCCGCTGTATGCCCGCGGAAGCATCGGGTATGACAGCGCGACCTATCAGTGCGGCCTCCCCGCGCGGGGCGCCTTCGCGGTGGTCGCCGTGACCAACGGCCGGCCCTTCACGCGCAACCCGTGCGTGGCCGCCGAGCTGGCCTCGGCGCCCGGCCCGCCGGCGGTCTACATGAACACCGGCTACTCACCGGCGTACGCGTCGAAGATCACCCCTGGCTGCAGCGCCCGCGCGGCCGCCGTCAGCGGCACCGCCGTCCAGCGCCAGGCCTACGCGATCGGCTGCAGCGAGGCGGACACGGCCCGCAGCAACTTGTACGCGGCCACCGGGAAGCGCGTGCGCACCTGGTGGCTGGACGTGGAGACCGCCAACAGCTGGTCGGACACCAATCTGCTTCTCAACCGGGCGGCGCTGCGGGGCGCCATCGACTTCCTGAAGGCGCGCGGCGCGATCCTCGGCCTCTACTCGACCTCGCAGCAGTGGACCGGGGTCACAGGCGGCTGGGCGGCGCCCGGCTTCGATGCCAACTGGGTGGCCGGCGCCGGCTCCGCGGCCCAGGCCGCGGCCATGTGCGGCAGCTCGATCACGGGCGCGCCGGTCTGGCTGGTCCAGTTCGTGCGCCAGGGTCTCGACGCCGACCGCGCCTGCTGAGGGCGGGGCAAGCTCCGCCCCTACACGCTGCGCCGGTCTATGACGCGCTTGGCCTTGCCCTCGCTGCGCGGAAGCACGCCCGGCGGCAGCACGTTGATCTCTGCCCGCAGGCCGATCGTCTCCCGAATGCGCTCCGCCGCCAGCTCCTGAAGCCGGTCGTGGTCGGTGTGGGGCGCGGCCTCCACCACCACCTCCAGGCTGTCCAGCTGCTTGGCCTCGCGGTCGACCACGATCTGGTAGTTGGCCGTAAGGCCCTCGATCGCGAGCAGGATGCTCTCGATCTGGCTGGGAAAGACGTTCTCCCCGCGCACGACGATCATGTCGTCGGTCCGGCCGTGCACCTTGAGCATGCGCACGAATGGGCTGCCGCAGGGGCAGGGCTCGTCTGTGAGGATGGTGCGGTCGCGGGTGCGGTAGCGGAGCACCGGTGAGGCCTCCCGGCGCAGGCTGGTGAGCACGAGCTCGCCGGGCTCGCCGCGCGGCACGGGAACGCCCGTCTCGGGGTCCACCGTCTCGGCCAGGAAGTGGTCCTCGAAGATGTGCAGCCCGTTGTGCTCGTGGCACTCCACCGCGACGCCCGGGCCACCCAGCTCGGTGAGACCGTAGATGTCGAAGGCCTCCAGGCCCAACCCGTACTGGATTTGCCGGCGCATGCCGTCGCTCCAGGGTTCGGCGCCGAAGAAGCCCACGCGCAGCTTCAGCGGAGGCCGCTGCGCCTCGGCCGCGATGGCTTCAGCCAGGACCAGGGCGTAGGAGGGCGTGCAGGTGAGCACGGTGGTCCCGAGGTCCGCCATCAGCATGACCTGGCGCTGCGTGACGCCCGAGCTGGTGGGGATCACCGTGCAGCCAAGGCGCTCGGCGCCGATGTGAAAGCCGAGACCGCCGGTGAACAGGCCATATCCATATGCGTTTTGGACGACATCGCCGGGGCCCACCTCACCGGCGCGATAGACGCGCTCCATGCACTCCGCCCACAGGTCGAGGTCGGCGCGGGTGTAGCCGGTGATCACGGGCCGGCCGGTGGTGCCGCTGGAGGCGTGGATCCGCACCACCTCGGGCAGCGGCACCGCCAGCATCCCGTACGGGTAGGTCTGGCGGAAATCCTCCTTGGTGGTCAGTGGCAGCTCCGCCAACTGATGCAGTGACTCCAACCCGCCGGTGGGCAGGCGGTCGCGGTAGAAGGGCACGCGTTCCCGCAGCCGGCTCAGTAGCTGGTTCAGGCGCTCCAGCGACTGGGCTTCGGCGACCGCCACGCGGCCTATTATCCAGCCGTGGCTCCCCGCGACCGGCGGCTCTATCCCTGGGCCGTGCAGGGCGCCATCCAGCCGCTGTCGGTCACCGAGGCTTCGGGCAGCTACTTCACCGACGACACCGGCGCCCGCTGGCTCGACCTCTCAGGGCAGCTCGCCTACATGAACATCGGCCACCGGCACCCGAAGGTGGTGGAGGCGATCCAGCGCCAGGTGGCCACCCTGCCCGTGATCGGCCCCAGCTTCGCCAACCCGCCGGCCACCCGGCTGGCGGAGATGCTGGCCGAGGTCACGCCTGCCGATCTGGACCACGTCTTCTTCACCCTGGGCGGCGCCGAAGCCAACGAGTACGCCATCCGAATGGCCCGGCAGGCGACCGGCCGGCTCAAGATCGTGACCCGCTACCAGAGCTACCACGGTTCGACCCTGGGCGCCATCAGCGCCACCGGCGAGAACCGGCGGGTGTTCGCGGAACCGGCGGCGCCGGGCTTCGTGAAGACTCTCGACCCCTACCGGTACCGCTGCCCGCTCTGCCGCGATCGCGACGCCTGCACGCTGGCCTGCGCCGACGCCGTGGAGGCCACCGTCGTCGGCGAAGGTCCGGAAACGGTGGCGGCGGTGCTGGTCGAGCCGGTGACGGGGCTGTCCGGGCTGGTGGTGCCGCCCGACGGGTACCTGCCGCGGCTGCGCGAGATCTGCGACCGCTACGGAGTGCTCCTCATCTGCGACGAGGTCATCACCGGCTTCTGCCGCACCGGTCGTGGCGCAGCACTTCCAGGACCACTATCTCGGCGCCGGGCTGACCTATGCCGCGCACCCGCTGGCCTGCGCGGCCGGCTGCGCGGTGATGGAGGTCTATCTCGAGGAGGGGCTGGCCGAGCGTGCAGCGGAGATGGGCGAGCGCCTGCTGGCCAGGCTGCGCGAGCTCGCGGAGAAGCATCCCTCCGTGGGCGAGGTGCGCGGGCTGGGAATGCTGGCCGCCCTCGAGCTGGTGCGCGATCGCACCACCCGCGAACCGCTCTCGCCCCAACGCACCGAGGACCCGGTCTCGCCCGCCATGGCCGCCGTCCGGCGCGCGCTCAACGACCGGCATGTGTCCACCTTGACGCGCTGGAATTTGGTGGTTTTTGCGCCGCCCCTTACGATCGCCGAAGAGGAGCTCGAGGCGGGTTTGGAAGCGGTCGACGCCGCGCTGGAAACGGCCGATAGCCAGGTGACCGCCGCCGCGTTGTAGCGGGCATGAGGCTGGCGCTGGGAGCCGCCCTTCTGTTACTGACGCAACCGGATGCTCGGCAGCCCCTCAACACCGCGCCATCCACCACGGTCGCGGTCGACGCGCTGATCAAGCGGTCCTGAGCTTCTCCACCACCTGGTGGAAGAGCTCGTATGGGTGGGCGCCGACCACCAGGTAGCGTCCGCCGAAGATGTGCGCTGGGATGGCGTTGATGCCGATCTCTTCGGCCTCTGCGCGCCGGCGGTCGAGCAGAGGCTCGTAACGCCCGTCCGCCAGGGCCTCGCCCAGCTCGTCGGGGTCGAGGCCACACTTGGCGGCAATCCGCTTCAGGTCCTCGACCTCCTCGAGCCTGCCGGTCAGGTGCCAGTGGGCCTCGAAGAGCGCCCGATGCATCTCCGCGTAGGCGCCGCGCTCGCGGGCGAACTCAGCGGTCGCCAGGGCGGCCCGGGAGTTGATGAGCACATCTCGCGACTCCATCTGCAGCCCCACCTCGGCCGCCATCGCCTGCAGGTGCGCGCGCATCTGCGCGGCTCGCGCCGAGCCGAAATAGCGCTCCCGCGGGATGCCCTCCGGCGGCACCTCCGGATGCAGCTCGAAGGGCAGCCAGGTCACCTCGACCAAGCCCTCCCGCTCCAGCTGCTCGACCCGGACCGAGTCGATGTAGCAAAAGGGTCAGACGTAATCAGAGAAGACGATCAGCTCAACCACTCCCTCGAAGCATGACCGCAAGTCCGGCGGCCGGCCGGCGTTGAGCGTTCTTGCATGGCAAGCACCCAAGGGATCGGTGTCCCCAAAAGGCTCCTGATGGCGCTCGCGATAGCCGGCTTCGGCGTCCTGCTGAACCCCGCGGGAGCTGCGGCCGCCACCGTCATCGGCCAGAACCAGGGCACTGCGGGATGCAGCGGCGGTTTAGGCATGGACACCGTGCAGACCGCCTCGTCCGGCCCCTCCTATGCGGTACCGGCGGGCGATTGGCAGATCACCGACTGGAGCACCCAGGCCCCCGCCGCGCAGGACGGCACCCTGGCGCTCGAGGTCTGGCGCCCCACCCCCACCGCGGGTAGCTAAACGCTGGTCGACATCAGCACGGCTCAGCCGGTGGCGGCGGGCTCGGGCCCTAGCACCTTCACCCTCGCACCGCCGATCGCCGTCCGGGGCGGCGCCCTGCTCGGGCTGCGCATCACGGGCGGGGTCGGCTGCAACTTCACCGGCGACTTCACCGGTGACTCCTACGGCATGCTGACCAGCAGCGCGCCGCCGGCTCCGGGCTCGGCCACAGCCTTCGCCTTCGCCCAGCATGGCTTCGAACTCGACGTGGCGGCGACGCTGGACGCGGCCGCGCCGCCGCCTCCCCCACCTGCGCCCACTCCGACAGCCAAGACGGACTGCATGAAGGACGGCTGGCAGCAGCTGACCGACGCCGGCGGCACGTCTTTCAAGAACGAGGGTGATTGCGTGAGCTACGTGGCGACGCAGGGGAGCAACACCGCCGGCTAGAGCCGAGCCGCCCAGGCCGGGCCGGGCTCAGCAAAGCTGATAGCCTGACCAGGCGTTGCCCGCCCGCGTGTTGCTGCTCAGCCCGTGGGACCCGGCCGACGTCAGGGGCTGGCTCGAGGATCACGCCGCCGAGGTGGCGACGGCGCCCGATCCGCCCGCACAGGATGCCTTGCTGGCTCTGGCACCCGACGCCGACCTGGTCATCAGTGACAACCGGCACCGGCACCGGCTCGACCGGCCGGTGCTCGAGCGGCTGGTGCGCTGCCGGCTGATCCAGGTGCCGGCGGTGGGCTTCGACGCCGTGGACCACCGCGTCGCCGCCGAGCTCGGCATCCCGGTCGCCAATGCGGCCGGCTACAACCGGGACGCGGTCGCCGATTGGGTGATCATGGCCATGCTCAACCTGCTCCGCCGGGGCGCCTACGGGGACCGGCGGATGCGCGAAGGCGATTGGCCCTTCCCCGAGATGACCGGCCGCGAGCTGGGCGTCCTCACGGTCGGGATCGTGGGGCTGGGCAACGTGGGTTCGGCGGTGGCCGCGCGGCTCAGCGGTTTTGGATCGCGCGTGCTTTTCACTGACGTGGTCCCCCGCGGCTTCCTGGGCGCGCGTCAGGTGTCGCTGGACGAGCTCCTGGCGGAGTCGGACATCGTGACCGTGCACACACCGCTCGACCACGACACCCGGCGCCTGATCGGCGCACCGGCGCTGGCGGCGATGAAGCCCGGCGCGCTGCTGGTGAGCGCGGCTCGGGGGCCCATCGTCGACGAGGCCGCATTGGTGGACGCGCTGCGCTCCGGCCGGCTCGCCGGCGCCGCCCTCGATGTTTACGAGGTCGAGCCCTTGGCAGCTGACTCGCCCCTGCGCGGCCTCGAGAACGTCTTCCTCTCGCCCCACGCCGGCGGCGCCACCGAGCAGGCGCGGGCGCGGGTGCTGGAGGTGGTGCGCGCCAACCTGCGCCGGGTGCTGGCGGGTGAGGAGCCCTTCAACATCGTGAACGGCGTCAGCCGCCGCCAGGTCGCGGTTTCATGACGCGGTTGCGCGAGGTATGGGACCGGGGCGGCGCTTCCGTGGGCGGCTGGTGCGTGATCCCCTCGCCGTTCAGCGCCGAGCTGATGGGCCTGAGCGGTTTCGACTGGGTCTGCCTGGACATGCAGCACGGCCTGATCGGCTACGACGCCCTGGTTCCCATGCTGCAGGCGCTCTCCCGCACCGGCACTCCGAGCTTCGTACGCGTGCCCTGGAACCAGCCCGACCACATCATGAAAGCGCTCGACGCCGGCGCCCAGGGAGTGGTGGTGCCGATGGTCAATTCGACTGCCGACGCCGAGGCCGCCACCGGCGCCTGCCGCTACCCGCCGCGCGGCTATCGGTCCTGGGGGCCCGTGCGCGCGGCCCTGGAGCTGAACGGATTCAACCCCGAAACAGCCAACCGCGAGGTCGTCTGCGTGGTGATGGTGGAGACGGCGGCCGCCCTGGCGGACCTCGACTCCATACTCTCGGTGCCCGGCATCGACGGCGTCTACGTGGGCCCCAACGACATGGCGGTGACGCACGGCCTGCCGCCCGACGCCAACGCGACCCGGCCCGAACATCGCCGCCTGATCAGCTCGGTGCGCGAGGCCTGCGACCGACACGGCATCGTCGCCGGCATCCACTGCGGCACCTGGGAGACCGCGGCCGGCTGGCGCGAGGAAGGCTTCCGGATGCTCAACGTGGCTTCCGATGCCGTTTTCCTGCGCGGCGCCGCCGCCGAGGTCGTGAAGAGCCTGACCGGCGAACCGGCTCCCAAGCCCACGACCTCCTCCTACGCATGATCGAACTGGCAGCCGGCGCGCTGGAAGCCCTGGCGCGGTATGACACGCCCACGCTCAGCAACGGCATCGAGACCTTCGACATCCGGCCCCGCGACGCCGGCTTCGCGTCGATGGAGATTCGCTGCCTGTTCCCGGAGCTGGGCACGGCGGTGGGCTACGCGGCCACCGCCATGATCCGCGCTCGCGGCAAGGGCCCGGACGACCAGTCGCCGCTGTGGAGGCATGTGCAGGAGGTGCCGGCGCCCCGCTTCGTTGTCGTACAAGACCTCGACGACCCACCGGGTCACGGCTCGCTGTGGGGCGAGGTCAACGCCACCATCTTCACCGCGCTCGGCTGCGTGGGCACGATCACCAACGGCTGCGTGCGAGACCTGAAGGAGGCGCGCGAGATGGGCTTCCGCTTCTTCGCCCGCGGCCCGGGCGTATCGCACGCCTACGTCCGCGTGGTGGCCGCCGGCGAGGAGGTGTCGGTGGGTTCGCTCACGGTGCGACCTGGCGATCTGTTGGCCGCCGACCAGCACGGCGTGCTCTCGATACCCACCGAGATCGCGGCCGAGCTGCCCGCGGCCTGCGACCGCGTCGTCGAGCGCGAGCAGAACCTGCTGCGCTGGGTGCGCTCACCGGAGTTCGACCCCGCGCGGCTGGCTGAGATGAGGAGGGTGAGGCACTAGATGGCGGACCGCGATCTGCGCCGTTTCTCGAAAAACCTCTACGACGGCGTGGCGCGCGCCTCGGCGCGCTCCTTCCTGCTCAACATCGGCTACTCGCACGAGGACCTGGAGAAGCCGATCGTGGGCGTCGCCCACTCCTGGATCGAGACCATGCCCTGCAACTTCAACCACCGAGAGCTGGCAGAGCACGTCAAGAAGGGCGTGCGCGAGGCGGGCGGGACGCCGATGGAGTACAACACCATCTCCATCTCGGACGGCATCACGATGGGCACCGAGGGGATGAAGACGTCCCTCGTCTCCCGCGAGCTGATCGCCGACTCCATCGAGCTGGTGGCCCGCGGCCACTACTTCGACGCCCTGGTCTGCATCGTCTCCTGCGACAAGACCAACCCCGCGGGTGTGATGGCCGTGTCGCGGCTGGACCGGCCCGCAGTGGTCGTCTATGCGGGCTCGATCTACGCCGGCTCCTTTCGCGGCCGGCAGGTCGCCGTCGGCGACATGTACGAGGCCATCGGGGCAGTTTCGGCCGGCCGCATGAGCGAGGCCGACCTGCGCGAGCTGGAGGCCGTGGCCTGCCCCGGAGCGGGAGCTTGCGGCGGCCAGTACACGGCCAACACGATGTCGATGGTGCTGGAGCTCCTGGGCATCTCCCCGGTGGGCTTCAACTCCATCCCGGCCATGGACCCGGCCAAGCGGCCGGCCTCGGAGGAGATCGGGCGGCTGGCGATGCGAGTGCTGGAGGCGGACCGCCGTCCCTCGGAGATCCTGACCCGGCGCGCCTTCGAGAACGCGACCGCGGCGGTGGCCGCCTCGGGCGGTTCCACCAACGCCGTGCTGCACCTGATCGCCATGGCTCGCGAGGTCGGCATCGACTTCACGGTCGACGACATCGACCGCATCTCGCAGCGCACGCCGCTGCTCTGCGACTTGAAGCCTGCCGGCCGCTTTGCGGCGCCCGAGCTGCACAAGGCAGGCGGCATCGCGGTGCTGACGCAGCGCCTGATCGAAGGCGGTCACGTGGACGGTGACGCCATGACCGTCACCGGCCGCACCTTGGCCGAGGAATGCGCGGAGGTGCGCGAGATGCCTGGCCAGGAGGTGGTGCGGCCGCTGTCCGACCCGTTCTCGGCCGAAGGCGGGCTGGTAATCCTCAAGGGGCGCCTGGCGCCGGAAGGCGCGGTGGTCAAGATCGCGCATCACCATCCCCACCTGCACCGGGGCCCAGCGCGCGTCTTCAACCGCGAGGAGGACGCGCTGGCGGCGGTGCTCGGGCAGCGGATCCAGCCCGGCGACGTGGTGGTGATCCGCTACGAGGGCCCGCGCGGCGGGCCCGGGATGCGGGAGATGCTGCAGGTGACCGGCGCCATCGTGGGCCAGGGCCTGGGCGACTCGGTGGCGCTGCTGACCGACGGCCGCTTCTCGGGCGCCACCCAGGGGCTGATGGTGGGGCACATCGCGCCCGAGGCCGCCGTGGGAGGGCCGCTCGCCGCCCTGCGCGACGGGGACGTGGTCCTGGTCGACGTTCCCAACCGCAACCTCGACGTGGAGGGCGTCGACATCGCCGAGCGGATGCGGGACTGGTCGCCGCCCGAGCCGCATTACCGATCGGGGGTGATGGCCAAGTACGCGGCGCAGGTGAAGAGCGCGAGCGAGGGCGCCGTCACCTGGTAGCCGGGCAGTGGTCCCTTTCAGACGATCAGCAGCACCACGCCCGCCAGGATCGCCGCGGCTCCCGCCAGCTTCAGGGCAAGACCCTGACGCTCGCGCAGGCGCAGCACGCCCCAGGCGCTGACCAGCACGATGGCCGACTCCCGGGCCGGCGCCACCACCGTCACCGGCGCGATGGCCAGGGCCACCAGGACCACGTAGAAGGTGGCCGACATCAGCAAGCCCACCAAGGCCGAGCGGCGCCAGCCGGGCGCGCTGCCGGCGCCGCCGAAAACGGTCACCCAGGCCGCCAGCAGGCCACAGGTCAGCATGAACATCAGCCAGCCGTAGAGCCAAGGGGGCCCTAAGCGCACGCCGACCCGGTCGATGAGCGTGTAAGTGCCAATGCAGAGGCCGGTCAGCAGCGCAGCCAGCAGCGGACCGGAGGCGCCCGAGGGGCGCCGCACCAGCCAGATCCCCGCCAGCAGGGCCGCCACCCCCAGCAGCTGCACCGGCCCCAGCTGCTCGCGCAGGAGCAGGAGGCCGCCCGCCACGGCGATCAGCGGTCCGGTGCCGCGGGCAATCGGGTAGACGAAGGAGAGCTCACCCCGCCGGTAGGCGTGGCTCAGAAAGACGAAGTAGAAGAGCTCCGCAACAGCCGAACCGGCGACGCAAAGCCAGCCCACAGGCTGCAGGCCGGGCCTGCCCGTCAGCAGCCAGACCAGCAGCACGAGCGGCGCGAAGAGCAGGTTGCCCGCGACCAGCGCCCGCAGCGAAAGGCGGAGCGGATCCGAGGAGCCCTTGAGCATCACGTTCCAGGCCGCGTGCATGCCGGCGGCGCCGAGGACCAGCGCCAGGGCGGCGGGGATCAGTTGAGGGCTTTCTCGGTCTCCGCGTCGAAGAGGTGCAGCCGCCGCATGTTCAGCCCCAGCTTCATGGTGTCGCCCGGCGTCACCTTGAACTGCGGATCCACGCGCGCGATCACGTCGTCGCCGCCGACCTTGCCGTAGACGAACTGGTCGGAGCCAAGGACCTCCACCACCTCGACCTTCATGTCGATGCGCGGGCCGCCCTCGCGCGGCTGCTCGTCGAAGTCTTCGGGGCGGATCCCGAGCACGCCCTTCTCGATGCCGGGGGCGCTCGAGAACTCGACGCTGAACCCTGAAGCCTTGGCCGTCTTGCCGTCGAGCGTGACCGGGATGAAGTTCATGCGCGGGCTTCCGATGAAGCCGGCCACGTACATGTTCACCGGGTGGTCGTACAGCTCTCGCGGCGGAGCCACCTGCTGCAGCACGCCCTCCTTCATGACCGCGATGCGATCGCCCATGGTCATGGCCTCGACCTGGTCGTGGGTCACGTAGATGAAGGTCGAGCCCAGTCGCTGATGCAGCTTCTGGAGGTTGATGCGGGTCTCCACGCGCAGCGCGGCGTCGAGGTTGGACAGCGGCTCGTCGAGCAGGAAGACCTGGGGATCGCGCACGATGGCGCGTCCCAGCGCGACGCGCTGGCGCTGGCCGCCCGACAGCTGTCGCGGCTTGCGCTGCAGCAGCTTTTCCAGCCCCAGGATGCCGGCCGCGTCCTTGACCTTGCCCTCGATCTCGGAGCGCGGCGTGCCCCGCATCTTGAGGCCGAAGGCCATGTTGTCGTACACGCTCATGTGCGGGTAGAGCGCATACGACTGGAAGACCATGGCGATGTCGCGCTCCCGGGCGGGCACCTCGTTGACCACGCGGTCCCCGATCTTGATGTCGCCGTCGGTGACGTCTTCGAGGCCGGCCAGCATGCGCAGCGCGGTCGACTTGCCGCACCCCGAGGGACCGACCAGGATCATGAACTCGCCGTCGTGGACCTGCAGGCTCAGGTCGTTGACCGCTGTGGTTTCGCCGGAGAACTTCTTGGTCACGTGGTCATAGGTGACGGATGCCATTTGCCGACCTATGCTAAATCCGACCCCCCGGCGGGGAGAAGAGTCGGGTTGAGCGGCCGGGCGCGAGCCGGCGGGAAGATACCGACAGGACGGAGACGGAGGAGACATGACGAACGACGAGCTCGTGGAAGTCTTTGAACGCGATCCAGAGCTGTACCAGTGGACGCGGCGCACTTTCCTCAAGCGCACTGGGGCCCTGGTCGTCACCGCCTCCCTGGCCGAGATGTGGGCGGTGGCCTGCGGCGGGTCCACGGGCGGCACCAACACCGCCACCACGGGCAAGGCCCCGGTGCCGCGCAAGGGCGCCCGCATCGTCTACACGCAGTGGAACAGCTTCGTGCCGGCGGGCGATGCCGAGGTCCGGCGCCAGGCGCAGGAGTTCGGCGACAAGTTCGGGGTGGAGGTGGTCGTCCAGACCATCACCCAGGACGACCTGATCGCCAAGACGGCCGCCTACGTGCAGGCCGGTGACGGCCCGGACGTGATCTCCATGCAGTACTCCTGGCCGCACCTCTACACGAGCGCGTGCCTGGACGTGACCAACGAAGTCAACATCCTGAAGCAGCGATTGGGTGCGATCCATCCCGTCAACGACGCCTACACCAAGGTCAACGGCGTCTACCGCGCCGTCCCCTACACGATCGTGATGAACGCCTGGAGCTACCGCACGGACTACTTCGAGAAGGCCGGCGTCTCAGGCTTCCCCAAGACCTTCGAGGACATGCTCACGGCGGCCGGCAAGCTGGCCAAGGCCACCGGCAAGCCGATCGCGCAGACGGTCGGCCACGCCTACGGCGACTCCCTGACGATGTGGCTGCCCGTGCTCTGGGCGCACGGCGGCAAGGAGACCGACGCCGGCGGCAAGGTCACCATCAACTCCCCGGAGACGCTGAAGGCCATCGACTGGGCGCTGCGCGCCAAGGCCGCCGGGGAGGTCTTCCACCCCGAGTGGCTCGACCCCGACAACAACCAGGCCTACCACTCCGACAACATCAGCGCCACCTTGAACGGGCCCTCGATCTACATCAAGGAGCGGGACACCAACAAGAAGTTCGACAAGGTCACCGACAACGCCGTCATGCCTGGAGGACCGAAAGGCGTCTTCACGATGAACCTGATCTTCAACCAGGCCGTCATGAAGTGGACCAAGGAGCCGGAGACGGCCAAGGCTTTCGTGCTGTACCAGATGGACAAGGACAACTACTTGAAATGGATGGCCGCCGCCGGCGGCTATGACATCGGGCCTTTCGCGGCCATCAACAACGCGCCCGTGTTCCAGTCGGACGCCAAGCTCAAGGCCTTCCACGACGTGGCATACGACGCCTCTAACAAGCCGATCGGTTACTGGCCCGGATGGCCGGCTCCCCCCAGCAAGAAGACGAGCCAGGCGCAGGCCGAGTACATCACCGCCGACATGTTCGCCAAGGCGCTGGCCGGGACCTCGCCGCAGACGGCCGTGAAGGAGGCGGAGGACCGGCTCCGGAACATCTGGGAGAAGCCGTAGGGGCAGGGGGTCCGACTCACCCGTGAGCATCATCACCCGGGCGCGAGCGCGCAGCGTCGGCCTGCCCCACAAGCGGCCGAACCCGTTCGACAACGAGGCTTTCCTCGGCTACCTGCTGCTGGTGCCGACGGTCCTCGTGCTGTCGATCTTCCTGGCGTTTCCCTTCATCTACGGCGTCGTGCTCTCTACGACCTCGACGGAGGTCGGGGACGAGGTGCTCGGCAGGTTCGTGGCCCTGGCCAACTACCTGTTCGAGATGGCGCGCGACGGCGTCTTTCGAACGGCCTTCGTGAACACCTTCAGCTACACCTTCTACACCACGATCGTGAAGTTCGTGCTCGGCCTCAGCATGGCCCTGCTGCTGAACCAGGTCTTCCCGGCGCAGCGCTTCGTGCGGGCGGCCCTGCTGCTGCCCTGGATCATTCCCAGCGTGCTCTCCACGTTGGCCTGGCGCTGGATGTTCGATCCCACCTTCAGCGTCATCAACTGGGTCATGAACTCGGGCCTGCACCTGCCGATCTGCCACGGCTCCACCACCTGCGTCAACTGGCTGGGCACCCCGGGCACCGCGATGCTGGCCATGATGATCGTGAACATCTGGCGCGGCACGCCCTTCTACGGCATCGCTTTCCTGGCCGGGCTGCAGACCATCCCCACCGACCTCTACGAGGCCGCGAGGGTGGACGGCGCCACGCGCTGGCGGCAGTTCCTGCACATCACGCTGCCGATGCTGCGGCCCGTGCTGCTGGTCGTGATCCTGCTCTCCACCATCCTCACCTTCGCGGACTTCCAGCTGCCCTGGGTGCTCACCCGGGGCGCGCCTTACAACAGCACGCAGCTGCTGGCGACCTGGGCCTACACGATCGCCATCCCGGGCAACCAGCTCAGCATCGGGGCGGCCGTCTCGCTCTTCCTCTTCCCCGTCCTGACCGTGGTGATCGGGGTCGTCCTCCTGCTCCTGAGGCGCCCGGAATAGTGGCCGAGGCCCAGGTCCCCCAGCAGGTCGGAGGTGCCGGCTGGCTGCGGCGGCGCCAGCGTGGCCCGCGGGGCCGGATCGAGATCGGGGATCCGTTCCTGGCCCGGCTCTTCCGGATCTACATTCCCGTCTGCTTCTTCGTGCTGGTCACGCTCTTCCCCTTCTACTGGATGCTCATCACCAGCATCAAGAGCGACACCGAGCTGCTGGACTTCAACCAGCTGCCCATCTTCGTGCGCCAGCCGACGCTCAAGAACTACGAGCACCTCTTCACTCAGACCTTCTTCCCGCACTGGGCTCTCAACACCGCGATCGTGGCCGTGGTCTCGACCACGATCTCGCTCTTCTGCAGCATCCTGGCCGGCTACTCGCTGGGCCGGCTGCGCTTTCGCGGCGCTAACTGGATCGGATGGGCGATCTTCGTCACCTACCTGGTTCCGCCCACCCTGCTCTTCCTGGGGATGGCGAAGCTGATCCAGGTCTTCGTCCTATACAACAACCTCTGGTCACTGATCCTGACCTACCCCACCTTCCTGATCCCGTTCTGCACCTGGCTGCTGATCGGCTACTTCAAGGGCATCCCGCGGGAGCTGGAGGAGTCCGCACTGGTGGACGGGGCGACCCGGATCCAGGCCATGGTCCGGATCGCCATCCCGCTGGCGCTTCCGGGCATCCTGTCGGCGGGGATGTTCGCCTTCACGCTCTCCTGGAACGAGTACCTCTACTCCCTGATCTTCATGAACGACCCCATTTCCAAGACGATCCCGGTCGGCGTGACACAGGACCTGATCCGGGGCGACGAGTTCTTCTGGGGCGAGCTGATGGCGGCCGCCCTGCTGGGCTCGATCCCGGTGGCGATGCTCTACTCGTTCTTTGTCGACTATTTCGTCGCCGGCATGACCGCCGGAGCCGTCAAGGGCTGAGGCGGGCGCGGGCCGAATGGGCCGGGGCATCGTGGACCAGGTCGCCACCATGCGCGGCCTAGGAGTGCTGGCCCTCGCCGACGCCGACCCGGCGCGCGCGCTGGCCGGCTTCACGGATTGCGTCCATGACTGCGAAGTGTATGTTCGTAGGGCACCAACCACTCATCAACCGGGGGGTAGGACATGACCCTTTTCGACAGCAACTTGTCGCGGAGGCGGTTTTTGTCGGGAGCCGCCACGGCAGCCGCGGGGCTGGCGGCAGCGGCCTGCGCTCCGCCCGGAACGGCGCCCAGCGGCACCAGCAGCAGCGGTCCCAGCGTGCCGCAGACCAACAAAGAGCTGAAGATCCTGACCTGGAACCACTTCATCCCTCAGTTCGACCAGTGGTTCGACCCCTGGGTCAAGTCCTGGGCTTCCAGCAACAACATCGACGTCAGCATCGACCACATCAACATCGCCGACCTCCCCGCGCGCTTTGCCGCCGAGGTGGCCGCCAGGGCCGGCCACGACCTGATCCAGATGATCGCGCAGCCGGCGACCTACCTGTACGAGCACAGCCTGGTCGACGTCGGCGACATCATCAGCTACGCCGAGAGCAAGCTGGGCACGCTGGACACCGCCAGCAACAAGATCGGCAAGGTCAACGGCACCTGGCGCGCCTGGCCGAACTTCTTCATCGATCAGCCGCTGATGATGCGCAAGGACATCCTGCAGCAGGTCGGCGAGGACCCCGGCTCCATCAAGGGTTGGGAGGACGTCCTGCGCGTCGGCAAGAAGATGAAGGGGATCGGCAAACCGGGCGGCATCGCCATCTCCCACTGCAACGATTCCAACCACACGCTGCGCAGCATCATGTGGTCGTTCGGAGCCAGCGAGGTCGGCTCGGACGGCAAGACGGTGACCGTCGACACGTCCCAGATGCGGGACTACCTGACCTTTATGCAGGAGTTCTACCACACGGCTCTCTTCGAGGAAGTCTTCGCCTGGCAGG
>VBEO01000040.1 GCA_005881825.1 Chloroflexota bacterium
CGTCACCGGCTTCCGAGGGGCCAAAGCTGAAGACCGCCTCCACCGTCTGCGCCTTCTCCTTGAGCGCCACCGCCCGCTCGGCGAACGCCGGGTCGACGAATAGGAAGCGCAGCTCGGCCTCGTTGCACGCATGCAGGTGGTCGTCCAGCGAGCCCAGCGGGTGCAGGGCCGTATAGCGGCCGCCGGCCAGCGCCACGGCGGCGGTGACCATCCAGGCTTCGGGCCGGTTGGGCGAGAGCAGCCCCACGCCCTGTCCGCGGACCAGGCCGCGCTCTCGGAGGACCGCGACCCAGCGCCCCAAAGTCTCCTCGACGTGCCGGTAGCTGAGCTCGCGGCCGTCCTGCCGGAAGGCGATGCGCTCAGGAAAACGGCGCAGTGCGCTGCAGATGACCTCGCCCACGGTCACCGCCTCGTAGAGGCCCGGCATCGGGTGCAGGTTATGCCTCGGCCAGCTTGCTGCGGAGGTCCGAGATCCGCTCCCGGTCGGCCTCCAGCAGCTCGGCCCCGGCGCCTTCTGCGGCCCCGTAGAGCTCCAATGATCGCGTGTAGCAGCGGCGCGCCTCGGCGGCGTGCCCGCGCAGCTCGTGTACGGCGCCTTCCTCGCCGAGCAGGGCGGCGTAGAGCCGGACCCGGTCGACCTCGGCGGGGCCCAGAACGCTCACCGCGCTTCCGGGCTCGAGGCGGTCGAGCAGCGCGCGCATAGCCGGTGGCACCACCAGGTCGGCGGCACGCCGGATGGCGATCAGGGCCAGGTCGAACTTGCCCGCTTTCATCAGTCGGGCCGCCTCGGCCATTGCCTGCACCGTCTGCTCGATCATCCAGACGATGTAGTCCTGGCGGCGGTTGATCACGCGCTCAGGGGGGCGGCGGGGGGAAGGGCTTGCCCGGCCCGCCGGAGGTGAAGGAGAAGCCGACCACCCGGCCGCTGGCGAAGACCCGCTCCACGGCTTCCCGGACGGCGGCCGCCCCCGGCCCGCCGGCGGCCGGATAGTTCACCGACGGCATCTCCTCGATGGCCACCACGTCGCAGTCCAGGTGCAGGTAGATGGGGCTCTCGGGCAGCTTGTCGGCCGTCAGGTCCTCGACGTCGACCTGGCGCACGCCGGCGCCCTCCAGGTTGGTGTCCTCGCCGGTGTCGAGGTCTCGGGCGCCCACGAGCAGGATGCGCTCGCCCGCGACGGGCGTGGCGTGCACCGCGTCCATGATCGTCTGCTCGCCCAGGCCCGCCAGCATGGCCAGCGGCATCCCGCCCAGAAAGCCCGAAGGCGTGGTCTCCCAGGTGTTGAAATCCCCGTGGGCGTCCAGCCAGACGATGGCCGGGTCCAGGCCCTTTTTCTGCAGGCCGGCCAGCACGCCCAGGCAGGCCACGCAGTCGCCAACCTGCACGCGCGGCTGGTCCAGGTCGCGCACGCGCTCGGCCAGCGCCTTGTAGAGCACGCCGAGCCGCGCCTGGGCGGAAGCCTGCGGCAGCGCCGGCTCGACGACCTCGGCGGGCGCCAGGCAGGCGGCGTCGCGGGTCCGCGAGCCGATGAAGTAGGGAACGAAGAGCATTGCCTCAAACCGTATCTTGGAGTGCGGCCGTGAGCGTCTTCTCGCATGACGAGCGCGTGGAGGCCGATGGGGGCTCCTTCTGTATCCACGAGTGGCGCGGCAGCGGGCCGCCTCAAGTCCACGTTCACGACGAGGACGACGAAGCCTGGCACGTGCTCGAGGGCACGCTGCGCTTCCGCCTCGGGGAGCGCACCGTCGATGCCGGCGCCGGGGCGACGGTCTTCGTGCCGGCCCGGGTGCCGCACACCTATGAGGCGCTGCCGGGCTCCAGGTACCTGATCATGTTGACGCCGCGGCTGCGGCGCCTGATCGCCGAGCTGCAGGAGAACCGCGACCCCGGCGCCCAGGCCGGGATCTACGAAAAGCACCGCTCGCGCCTGCTCTCCTGACGGAGGTCAGCCCCGGCTCCGGGCCGCCAGGCCGAAGGCCACCAGGGTGCCAGCCGCCACCGCCGCCAGCACCAGCGGCGTCCAGCCCAACCCGACCCAGCCCAGCAGGAATCCGATGCCGCCCGGAATCACGGCGCCGCCGACCGCGGCCGCCGGAAAGAGCCAGGCGGTGGCGCGGGTGTCGCGCGGCCGCCGCCGGGCCAGCCAGCCCACCGCGGTCGGCCAGATCGGCGCTATCGCCAGCCCCGCGAGCAGATAGCCGGCCGGAGCCAGCGGGCCGGCCGCCGCCAGCAGGAGCGCCAGCGTGGCGGCCGCGCAGCCGCCGAGCACGATCGCGCCTTCGGAAACGCCGGCCGGGATCAGCGCGGCCAGGAGACGGCCCACGGCGAAGAGCAGCCAGAAGCCAGAGGTCAAGACCGCGGCGGTGGCCGCGGGATGGCCCAGGTACACCAGGTGCGAGGGCATCCAGCCGCCGATGCCCCACTCCACCCCGACATAGAGGACGAAGGCGGCCATGAAGAGCAGTACGAGCAGGCCCCGACCCGGACGGCCGGCCTCGGGTTCGTGTGGCAGCCGGCCCCGGATCCCGGCCACGGCCGGCACCAGCGCCAGCGCCACCAGCGCCCGCCGCCGAAGAGCGGCAGCAGGTCGCCCCCGGCCAGCGTCACCAGCAGCGGGCCCGTCACCGCACCCAGGCCGTAGGCGCCGTTGACCAGGTTCAGCCGCGCCGAATTCCGGGTGCCCCGGCTGTGGGCCACGATGTTGGTGAGGCCGATGTCGAGGGCGCCGAGGCCCGTGCCGGCGACGGCCACGCCCCCCAGGACCAACGGCCAAGCCGGGGCCAGCGCCACCGCCAAGGCACCCAGCGCGGTCAGGCCGAGGGCGCCCCAGACGAACGGGCGCGCCGCCACCCGCGAAAGCAGGCCGAGACCGGCGGTCACGGCGATCAACCCGCCCACGAAGTTCGCGCTGATGCTGGCGCCGGCGGTCGGGAGGTCGATGCCGAAGCGGTGGGTGAGCGGCAGCAGCAGCGGACCGTAGGCCGCGCCCTGGGCGCCCATCAGGAAGAAAACCGCGGCGATTCCAATCAGGGCGGCTCGGGAAAGCGCTATGCCGGCCGGGCCGATCGTCTGTCTATCTTTCGCTAGCATCCGGTCCAGGGTGGGGGCGGCGAAGAGACGGCGGCGCAGCGCCGAGCAGGCCGACAAGGTAGCGCCAACCCTGGTTCGCGAGGAGCTGAAGCTCCCGGATGGCCGTTATCTGCTCGTATACCGGCCCGCGGAGGCTCGAGCGCCGGCGCCGGAACGGAAACAGCCTCGAAAAACGGTTCCGCCGCCGGCGCTCGACGGTTGACCTGGCGATAGCCCGCGGCGTATTGATTGACTCATCAGTCAAATTGATTGAGCAATCAGTCAAAGCGAGGCGAGATCATGGTGACCAGGCAACTGATACACGACCTCCGGCCGGAGCAATGGCAGCGGCTGGAGCTGGCCGAGCTGGATTACGAGTGGGATGCCGCCTGGGAGGCCGCCCTGCAAGCCGGCGGAGCGGCGATCGCGGCCGAAATCCAAGCTGCAGCGCGCCAGGCGGGGGCCGGACCCCGGGCTGCGGCACTCGTGGCGGCAGCAGTAACGGCCGGCGAGCTGTCGGGGCTGAGCGCAGAGGACCGGCGCCGGCTGCTGCTGCCGCTTCAGGAAATCACCGGGCCGCTGCCCGTTCCCGAGCCGCAGCCCTCAAGATCAAGGCGATGCCCAGCCCTGTCCGCCGTGGCCGCCCTGGCCGGCCTCGGCGGTCCGTGACGGGGGAGCCTGAGCCGGAGGACCGGCGAGCGCAGATCACCCGCGGCGCCGCCGCCGTGCTCAGCCGCCAGGGCTACGACGCGACCTCGATGAAGGAGATCGCCGACGAGATCGGCGTCTCCTCGGGCCTGCTCCACTACTACTTCGGCACCAAAGAGGACCTGCTGACCGAGGTGGTCAGGCTCCAGCACGACGAGCTGATCCAGGAGTGGCGGCGGGCCATGGCCGAGGAGGGCGCGCCCCTGGAGCGCGTCGCGGCCGGCATGCGCCGGGCCTCCGACAAGTTCCGGTCCGACCCCCAGTTCTGGCACCTCCAGTTCGACATGTACGCGATCGGCCTGCGCACCCCACGCCTGCGCAAGCGGTTGCGGGCCATGGTCAGGGACCTGGTGCAGCAGATCGCCGAGGAGGTCCGGCGGGTGACCGAGGAGGTCCCGATGCCGATGCCGGTGCCGCCCGAGGACATCGCGCTCGCCATTGCGGGCGCGGTCGACGGCATCGCCTTGCTGGCCACCGTCACCGACGACGACGGCCAGGGAGCCTATCGGGCGCTACTCGCCCTGGTGCTCTCCTTCACCGCCCTGGGCATGATGAGCGCCGGCCGCGAGGTGGGGGCGGAGCACTTCATGGCCCTGCTGTACGGTTCGCCAGGGCCGCCGACTGCCAGCGGCTGATCGCGAGCAGCAGCATGGCCAGGACCAGCGCATGGGCCACCGTGCACCACTCGCACAGATGCCTGAGCACCGCCAGCTCCACGTAGACCAGGTACAGCACGACCAGCAGCCCGGCCGCGCACCAGGCCGTCAGCAGCGCGAGCCGGCGGCCTTGAACCAGGGCCAGAGCGCCGGCGAAGAAAGCGACCCCGAGCAGGCTCGTCGGCGCGGCGGTGCCGGGGATCACGCCGTACCGGCTCTGGGTGACCAGGCCGCAGTCCACGATCCCGCCCGAGGGGCAGGCCAGGGGCAAGGCCTGATAGTGCGTGAGGGTGAGGTAGACGCTGATCGCGATACCCGCCAGGGCGGCGACCGCGATCACCTGCAGCCGGCGCTCGCCGGGCACGGCCCTAGAGCTGTAAGCGCAGCTGGCTGATCTCGGGACCGCCGCAGACGGCGGCGGGCGGGCTGGCCAGCTGCTGGCAGAGGGCGGCGGTCATCCAGTTGGCGACGCCCAGGACCTTGGAGGCCGCCGGGCCCTGGGGGTTGCTCGCCAGCTGATCGGCGATCTGCTGCCAGCTGAGTCCCTGGAGCACGTCCGGCTGAAAGCTGGCGCCGATCGTCACGTACCGGTTCCCGAAGTCGACGAAGGGGATCGAACCGCGGGAGTTCAGCTGCTCGAAGATGCGCTCCTGGTCGGCGGTCGGCGTCTGGAGCGGATTCCGGTTGCGGTCGGTCTCCTCCACCGCCGCGAACTCCAGGCTGTCGCTGCTGTAGCTGCTGTGCACGAAGCTCAGGGTGGGCGTGTCGGGGTAGACGTCGCTGCTGGAGGACGTTGTCAGGCCCAGGCCGGTCAACGTTCCGAAGCGCGCCAGGGCCACCACCAAGCTCCAGCGCTGGGCCGCGCAGAAGGGACAGTACTCGGCGCCGACGTAGAGGACCTGGGGCCGGCCCTGCGGCCCGAGCAGCGGGCTGGCGCTCACCCTCTGCAGGGGCGACTTGAGGCCGCCCGAGCCGACCGCCTCGGTGCGCGGCACGTCCAGCCCGGTAAGGGTTTGTATGACCTGACTCTGCACCGAGGGGGAGGGGGTGGGAATCGGATGGGCAGGGCGCAGCGCCCCGGTGAGCAGGAACACGGCCACGGCGGCCACCACCAGGGCCACCACGGCCACGATCGGGAGCGGTCCTGCCCACCAGGGTGAGCCGGCCGCAGGGCCGCGACCGGCCGGCCGCCGCCGCCCACTTCTCAGAGGGATGACCTCTGAAGGATGATAGGCGTCGCTATGGCCGGAACCGGGGCTTGGGGATTAAAAGAGAGGCCGTGGGCGCGCCCCCACATTTGCAGGGAAGCAGGCTCAAACTCCTTGTCAATTCCAAGGTTATGAACAAGTCTGCTGCAGATCTTCAGGACTCTTAACTTGGCACCCAATACCCTTCGACCAGCCCAGACGAGGGTAGGGAGACAGGGAATTGACGAAGGCATACAGGGTTCAGCATGACGGAGCGTCGAGCACCGACGGTGGATTCCGAATGGTGCTCCTCGACGAGCAGCCGGCGATCCGGGCGCGGCTCACCGCGGCCGAGGTCGTCGACCTCTTCCGGCCGGGCACACCGTCGCCGGTGGACAGCCGCCCGTTCATCCGCCGGCGCTCGACCACGGCCGCGATCCCACCGCTGGCCGACTGACCATGCCGGGCGCGTACAGCGTGCCCGGGTGGCCTGAGCGCGGGCTCATGGCGGGCGACCTGCCCACGCTGGCACGCAATCGGGAGCAGCTGATGGCCGCCGCCCATCGCGCGGCCGAAGAGGTCGCGGTGCTCCTGGAGCCCGATCGCTGGCCCGAGCAGGACACCGCCGCCCGCATCGGCCGGCGCCTGGCCTCCGACCTCTTCTACCATGCCTCCGCCGCCAGCCGCCTGGGCGGTCTGGAAGCGGACGGCGGCATCGACGCCGCGGCCTGGATCCTGGACCCCGCCCGCTTGATCGCCGACGCCACCGAGGATCCCGGCCGCACGCAGCAGGCGGTCCAGGTCATGCGCGACGCCGCCACCACCTGCCGGGCCGCCTGGCGCCGCCAGCGCTCGCGCCCGATCGAGCTGAGAGAGCTGGAGGCCGCCGGGTTCGTCGCCCAGGCCCTGATCGAGTCCCTGCGCCGGGCGGTGCAGGCCGTCTCCGAGCTCGACGGCCGTCCCGCCGACACCCTGGAGGCCGCCGAGGAAAACCGCCTGATGGTGGAGCTGGCGGGCGAGGTGCTGAGCTTGGCCGGCGCGCTGAGCCTGGTCGACGCCGACCTCGACAACCTGGCGACCTGCATGGCGGCCAAGCTCTGCGCCCGCCTGCCGACCCCGCTCTACCGCGGCCTGCTGCCGGCGATCGCCGAAGTGCTCGACGAGGTGGCCCGGCGCTGCGTGACCGAGCTGGGCGGCTCCGAGCCCGAGCTGGCCTTCGAGTCGCTGGACGGGTTGGCCGACGAGGAGCCGGCCGGCGAGGAGCCGGAAGAGCTCGTGGATGCCGCCAACCTCACGCCCGAACCCCCGCCGGGGGCCCCACCCGCCCAGCACATTCCGGCCACCGCAGAGGCTGGACCGGCGCCGGCAGCGGCGCCGGCTCCGGAGCCGATGGCGCTGCCCAACCTCGGCCGCTTCCACGTCGAGGAGGAGCTGGGCCGGGGCTCGATGGGCGTGGTCTACAAGGCGGTGCATCCCAGCCTCGGCATCCCGGTCGCCATCAAGGTGGTGCACGAGCACTCGGGCAACGAAGCCGTCCGGACCCGCTTCCAGCGCGAGGCGGCGGCGGTGGCGGCGCTCAACCATCCAGGCATCGTGCGCGTCTACGACTTCGACGCCGAGCGCGACCGCCTGTTCATCGTGATGGAGTACCTGGCGGGCCGCTCGCTCGGATTCTGGGTGCGCGAGATGGGCCGGCTGGGAACGGACCTGGCGATCGACCTCGCGCAGCAGGTCCTCTCGGCGGTGGGCGCGGCCCACGACCACGGCATCATCCACCGCGACCTGAAGCCCGAGAACATCCTGATCTCGGGCCAGGGCAAGGCCAAGATCCTGGACTTCGGGGTGGCCAAGCTGCTCGACGACAGCCCCCAGCTCACGGCCGAGGGCTTCACGGTGGGCACCCCCACCTACATGGCGCCCGAGCAGCTGCGCGGCGAGGTGGTGGACGCCCGCTCCGACATCTACTCGATCGGGGTCCTGCTCTACCAGATGCTGGACGGCCACCCGCCCTTCCAGGGCACTGTGACCAGCGTCATGCACGCTCACGTGTTCGACATCGCCCCCGATTCTCCGCACATCCCGGCCGCCCTGATGGGCGCCATCCGCAAGGCGCTGGCCAAGAGCCCCAATGAGCGCTACCAGACCTGCGGCGAGTTCGCCGCCGCCCTGCGCGAGCTGGCCCGGACCGGCGGCCTGGCGCCCAAGGCCGTGCCCACGGCCCCGCTCGTGATGGCGCCGACGGTGATCGACCCCGAGCGCAAGCTGCTGCCCCTGCTCACGGCCGCCGCCACCGCTCCGGCGCCGGCGCCGCGGCTGGAGCGCTGCCTGCGCGCCGATTGCACCGCCGCCGCCACCTGGCGCTGCGAGTACAAGGACTCCAGCGGCCGGGCCTGCGACACCGCCTGGTGCGGAAGCCACATGGTGATGGTCGGCGACGACGCCTACTGCGCCCGCCACGCCGCCGTGGTGCGGGCGCTGGTCGCCTCCCAGGGCACGGCCTGGGCGATCAAGGAACGCCCGCCCGTGGACGACCGCGCCATGCCCTTCGCGGCCCAGCTCCGGGATGCGGTGGACGCGAATCTGCGCGAGATCCTGCGCCGCCGTTTCGAACGCCTGCCAGCGCTCGACGTGGTCGCCGACCAGACCGTGCGCCGGATCGGCCAGGTGGACGAACTCGGCTGGGAGTGCAGCTGGGCCGCCCTTAGCGAGCGGCAGTGCCTGATCCGCGTCGATCTCCAGGTGGGCGGCGGCTCGCCGGCCCGGATCGGGGTGGCGGTGAACGAGGAGCAAGTGCTGAGCGAGGCCGTCGACTGGACCCAGCGCGGCGGTCCGGGCGAGGACGTGAGCGTGGACCGGCTGGCTGCCGCCATGGTGGAAGCCGTGCAGGCCGCGGCCGAGCGCTCGACCGGCGAGCCGACGCGAATCATCGACGTGCCCCTTCCCGACATCGACCGGCCGCTGCTGCGCGAGATGCTGCTGAGGCTGCTGCTCCAGGCGGGCACCGCCGGCGCGGACGCGCTGGCCGAGCAGCTGGCCCTGCCCGGCCCCCTGGTCGCGGCCGAGGTCGGGCAGCTGGTCGACGACGGGCTGGCCGATTGGGAGCGCGAGGGTGTGGCCACGCTCAGCAAGCAGGGCCGGCGGCGTGCCGAGGATTCGCCGGTCCGCCGCTACCGGGGGCCGATGCCGGTCAGCGTGGCCGAGTACGCCGAAGTGCTGGGGGCGCGCCGGCCGGCCGCCGACGCCGCCACCGTGCGCTCGGCCGCCGCGCCCTGGGGACTCGACCCCGGCATCGCCTACGGCCTCCTCGGCACCACCGGACCGGTGCTCGTGTACGGCCCGCCGGGCGTGGGCAAGAGCAGCCTGGTCCGGGCGCTCGGCCGGGCTCTGCCCGCGGTGGTCGTGCCGGTCGCCCTGGACGCCGGCGGGGTGGTGATGCGCGTCTTCGACCCCACCCGCCACAGGCTGGCTGGCGAGCAGCCCGCCGACCGCCGCTGGCGGCGGATCGAGGCGCCGCTGCTCGAGTTCGGCTCCGAGCTGACGCTCGACCTCCTGGAGCCGCAGCCCGGACCCGACGGCCTGATCGCTCCGCCCCAGCTGCAGGCGGCAGGCGGCATCCTGCTCGTCGACGACCTGGGCCGGCAGGCCATCGCCTCGCGGCAGCTCTTCGACCGCCTGGCGCCACTTGCGCAGCGCGGGTTGGTCACGGTCCGGGCGGGGAGCGAGCGGCGGGTGACACTGCCCTTCACCAGCACACTGGTCTTCGCCACCAGCCTGGTGCCCGAGCAGATCCTGAGCGACTTCCAGCTTCGCCACATACCGCTGCGGCTGCCCCTCAGTCGGGGGGAATAGCCTCAGATGAGCATGGCGGCGGCTACAGTCGCGCGCATGCGCGGGCGTCCAGGGTCAAGCGGCTTCCTGATCGCCGAGGCCGGCCTGCGTCTGGCGGCGGCCTCTCTGCTGGGCTCGCTCGCGGTCGCCCTCTCCTTGATCGCCGACGGTCAGGGCCGAGGCGGTCTGGCCGAGACCTGGCTCTGGGTGCAGGTGCGAGCCGGCTTGGGACCTGACCTGCACCCGGCTGCCGGCCCGACCGGGTTGGACGGCGCACCCCTGGGTTTGACCCTGCTGGTGCTGGCCGTCGCCTTTAGGTTGGGGCAGCGCCTGGGACCTGCCGGTTACGCCCTGCTGGCGGCGGTGCCCGTGGCTTTGGCGGCCGTGGTGCTGGCGCTGCTGGCGGGCGAGCCGCTGGGCGTGGCCGCGGCGGTGGTCTCCGCGGTGCCCGCCGCGCTGGGCCTGGCTGCCGGCAGCGAGTGGTGGCGGCGCCAGGGCGGCGGCCGCTCCAACACCCTGCTCAGGGCCGCCATGACGGCGGCAACGGGCGTCATTGCCGGCCTGCTGCTGGCCGGGCTGATCGCAGCGGTGGTCCGGGACTTTGGGCCGGGCGGCTTCGTCAAGCTGCCGACCGAGGCGGTGGTGCTGGCGGGGTTCTGGCCCGCCGCGGCTTTCAGGGCCATCCCCGGGATCCCGGCTGCAGGCTTGCTTGCTGGGCTCTTTGCGCCGGCGCTCTTCCTGGCTCCGCGCGCCCGCCGCGAACGGCTCCTCTGCGCGGGGCTGGCGGGCGGCGCCCTGACCGTGGTGGCCCTGGCCGCGGGCGGCGGCTGGCGGACGGCGCTGCCGAGCGCGCTGGTGGGCTCGATATGCGCAGTGCTGGCCGCCGGCCTCGCCCCCGTGCTGGGCGCCACCGCCCCCGGCCACCTGCTGGCTGGGCTGCCCCTGCTGCGCGGCTTCGGCGACCGGCTGCCCCCGCCCGCCGCCGTGGAGCTGACCGCCGAGCGCATGCGGCCGCGTGGCACCGCGGCTCCGCCCGCCCGCCGCCTCACCACCGCCGGGCTGGCGGTCTCGCTGATCGCGGCCGGGACCGCCATCCTCTGCGTGGTCGCGGTCCTGGCGGTGACGCTCACCGGCGAGGCGCCCCGGGCGCTCCCCCCCGAGCAGCAGGCGGCGCAGGCTTACCTCAGCGCTCTGGGCAGCAACGACGCGGGCAGGATCTGGGCCACCGTTGAGCTCTCCGACGTGCAGCTGCCGCCCGGGGACCACCTCCTGGGCCGGAACGACCTGGGCCGCATGCTCACGGTCGCCGCCAACCGCCACCAGCGCATCGCTTCGGTGACGCTGGTCGAGAGCTCGCACACCCCCGCCAGCGTGGTCTACCAGGCCACCTACCGGGAGGGCGGCGACTTCAGCAGTGCGCAGCTGACGCTGCAGAAGGTCGGTCCCAGGTGGAAGGTCGTGCTGTCGCCCGCGGCCATCGCCATCCCGGCGCTGCCGGCGGGAGTGTCGGTGGCGGTCGACGGCACGCCGCTCAAGGTGGCCGCGGGCCAGGCGGCCACCGTCTCGGTCCTGCCCGGGGTGCACGCGGTCAGGGAGTCGACCGCCGCACCCTACGCCGACCGCTCCCTGCAGGTGACCGCCGACCAGCCGCTGCCGGCGATCGCCCGGCCCGACCTCGCCCCCGCGCTGGATCCGGCCGCCGCCGCCGCGGCCCGCAACTTTGCCGCGGGGATAGTGCTGGGCTGCATCTCCTCCAACAGCGCCCGTCCGGCGGGCTGCCCCAACCAGGTCGACGTACCTCCGGGCACGCCGGTGACCTGGACCTCGGTGGGCCCGGCCGCGGCCGACGCCGCGCTCCAGCTGAATCCCGCCGGCGGCCTCCTGATCCGCGCCCACTACCAACTGGTCGCGGCTTACCCGGTGCACGTCCCGGAGGACACCAAGCATGTGGCGGTGGGCGGCGGCTTGAGCGCGCCGGTGGCCTGGACCGGCGGCGGCTGGCAGTCGGCCGGAGCGCCCCTGGCACTGGCCTTCGACGCGCCGCGTCCGGGCGCGGCCGACTCCGCGCTGGTCGACGCGGTGCGCGCGGGTTTCAACGCTTGCGCCGCCAGCCACCTGCTGCGGCCCGCCGACTGCCCGCAGACGCTGCCCAGCAGCGGCTACGTGGCCAACGTCCAGTGGCACCTCACGGCGGACCCTGTGGCAGCGACGACCATCAGCTTCGACACCCAGCGCTCGCTCTTCTCGGTCACCGGGGGCTACGCCATGAGCGTGACCTACACGGAAGCCGGCTCCGCGCGCGCCAACAACGTGGGCGGTGGCTACCGCGCGGACATCTTCTGGGACGGCAGCCGGCCGGTCCTTGTCAACATCGCCCGGACATAGAAAAGGCGCGGCCGTGAAGGCCGCGCCCCCTGAGTTCGCTACGCGACTACCAGTAGTACCAGCGCCGGCCCTCGCCCGCGCGGACGAAGAAGCCGATCAGCCAGAGAACGATGGCTGCGATAAGAATCCACCAGAGGATGTTCATGGCGAAGCCGCCGCCACCGAAAAGCACCAGTAGCGCGATCAACACGATAATTGCAACTACCATGCTTCGAGTATAAAAGGTTATAGCGCTGATAGCAAGATCAGCAGCTCGTCACCGTACGCTCCAAGCTTGGCCTGTCCAATCCCCGGCACCGTCAGGAGGGCGGCCCGCGAGGCCGGTTTCCGGGTCGAGAGCTCGGCCAGGGTGCGGTCGCTGAAGACCACGTAGGCGGGAACCGCCAGCGCACGGGCTTTGTCGGCCCGCCAGCGGCGCAGCTTCTCGAAGACCTGCGGGTCGCCGGGCAGGGCATTGCCGCGTCCGCGTTGGGGGAGGTTGGACGGGGGCGGCGGCAGTGAGACCTGCGCCTCCTCGGAGCCGGCCAGAACCTCGTTCCCGCGGCGGGTGAGAACCAGCGTCGGGTAGTCGCCGGAGCTCTGTGCGGCCAGGCCTTCGACCAGCAGCTCGGAGATCAGGTCGCGTACGCGCTCCTGGGACCAGCCCGGCAGGGCGCCGAAAAAGGGCAGCTCGCGGACCCAGGCTTTCTCGCGCACCCATTTGGTGTCGGATCCGGCCAGGACAGCGGCCACGTTGGCGGCCCCGATGCGCCCGCTGAAGCGCTTGACCGCGTTGAGGGCCGCCCGCAGCTGGGGCACGGCCACGGCCTGCTCGCCGGCCTCGCGGCGGTCGCCGGCGCGGCAGTTGTCGCAGGCCTGGCACGAGCGGGGGGCGCCTTCCTCGCCGAAGTAATCGGCGATCCGCGCGTGCCGGCATCCGCCCAGGCGGGCATAGGCCAGTGCCGTCTGCAGCTTGGCCAGGGCGTGCTCGCGACGGGCCGCCGCCTCGCCAGTGCCGGATTCCTCGAATGTCTTGTCGATCAAGAACTGCTGCAGCTCGCGGTCGGCCGGCCGCCAGAGCAGCAGACACAGCGCCGGCTGGCCGTCGCGGCCGGCCCGGCCGGCCTCCTGGTAGTAGGCCTCCAGTGAAGCCGGCAGGTGGAAGTGGACGACCTGGCGGATGTCGGGGATGTCGACTCCCATGCCGAACGCCACGGTGGCCACCACCACCCGCAGCCGGCCGGCGGCGAAGTCGTCCTGCACCCGGCGCCGCGCCTCGTCGCCCAGCCGCGCGTGGTAGGCCGCAGCGGCCAGGCCCCAGCTTCGGATCCGGTCGGCAACCTCCTCGGTGGTGGCGACTGTGGCGCAGTAGACGAGCGCCCGGCCGGCGCCGGGATTGAGAGTTCGGCGCAGGGCTTCGAGCTTGTCCGCGTCGGCCCGGCAGCGCTGTGCGGCCAGGGTCAGGTTGGGCCGGTTGAAACCGGTGACGGACACCAGCGGGTCACCAGGGCCCGCCCGATCAGCCGGTAGTCGGGCCGGAAGTCATGGCCCCACGTGGAGATGCAGTGGGCCTCGTCGACCACCACCCGGCGCACGGGCAGCCGGCCCAGCACGTCGACGAAACCAGGCCGTGAGAGGCGCTCGGGCGCGACGTAGAGCAGCTTGAGCCGGCCGTTGAGCGCCTCCTGCAGGTGCGCCCATTGGGCTGCGCGATCGATGCTGGAATTGACGAAGGCGGCCTCGACGCCCAGGCCGCGCAGGCGGTCGACCTGGTCCTTCATGAGCGCGATCAGAGGCGAGACGACGAGGGTGACGCCCGGCCCCAGCAGCGCCGGGATCCAGTAGCTGACCGACTTGCCCGAGCCGGTCGGCGCCACCGAGAGCACGTCCCGCCCGGCGGTTTGGGCCGTGACCACAGCCTCCTGGCCGGGGCGGAACTCGGGCAGGCGGAAGACGTCGCGGAGGGCCTGCTCGGGCGTCACTGACGGACGTCCTTCAGGTAGCTGACGAAGCCGGGGATGCGGTGGTAGCCCAGCTTCTCGTTGATGTGGAGCATGGGTGCGTTGGCCTCGTCGTTGTCGGTGCGCACGGAGGTCACGCCCAGCTCAATGGCCTGGCCGAGCGTCTCCATCTTCACGGCCCGGGCGATCCCGCGTCCCCGGTGTGAGCGGGCGCTGCAGGTGTAGCCGGTCCAGACCCGTCCCACCCGCGGGTACTTGAGGAAGGACCAGGCCACCACCTCGTCGCCGTCGCGCGCGATCCAGGAGCGGTCGCTGCGGAACTCCGGACTGGCGCCCCACATCTTGAACTCCTCCAGCGACCAGGTCGAGTGGGGGACGGTGGTCGGGACGTCGAGAGTGGTCTCGGCATTGAGTCGGTAGAGCTTCTGGACCAGTTCGGGGTCGTCATCAGAGGCCTGGGTGCCGAGCGCGATGCCCTGTTCCCGCATGGCCCGGCGTGAGTCGTCCCGCTCGGCCAGCAGCCGGTCGCGGTTGGCGGCCAGGTCGAGCTCCCAAGCCTTGGAGAGCCGATCGTAGCGGTAGCCCCGAGCTTCCAGGAACTCGATATCCCAGCGGGAGCCTTCGCGCGTGCGAGCGACCAGCGTCTCCGCGCCTTCCTCGATGTTCGCGGCCTCCAGGCGGTCGAGCACCCCCTGCGCCGAAGTCCGCTCCTGCGCCACCGGGACCAGGCGCAGGTCGTTGAAGGCGAAGCGGTGCTCTTCCGGCTCCCACCACTTGTGGCCGCGAAAGGCGAAGCCCACGGCCCGGCCGCACTGCTCGATCAGGAATCGCTCACGCACGGAGTCCGGCGTGTTCACGGTCCAGCGGTGGCGCGTCACGTCGGGGTCCTGCGGCTCGTCGGGATCGTGCGCGTCGAACACCTGGCAGGCGACCTCGGCGTCTTCGGGCACGACGGCGCGCAGCTTCAGCACGCTGGATAGCCTAGCAACGTGCATTGACACGAAAGTAAAGGCTCTTTTTCGTGTCTAAGATACGAATCCAGACATGGATTCCGATGCCAGCCTGGCCGTCCGCGAGCTGGCCTTTCTGCAGCGCCTGGCCCGGGCGGCGGCCTCCGAGCAGGACCCCGGCCAGCTCTTGAGCCTGATCATCCGCGAAACCACCTCAGCCACCAACACCGACGTCGCCTCGCTCTACCTGGTCAGCGAAGACGGTTCCCAGCTGCTGCTCACGGCCACGAACGGTCTCAACGAGCGCATGGTCGGGCGCGTGCGCATGAAGGTGGGGGAGGGCATCACCGGCTGGGTCGCCCAGACGCGGCGGCCCGCGTCGGTGCCCGACGTGAGCCGGGACCCGCACTGGAAGTGGGTTCCGGGCCTGGACGAGGAGCGCTTCCACTCCATGCTTTCGGTGCCCATCGAGTCCGGCCCGCGGCTGGTCGGCGTGGTGAACGTGCAGTCGGTCGAGTACCGGCACTTCGCCGAGGCCGACATCGACTTCCTGGGCGCCATCGCGGGCCAGGTTGCGGGCATCCTGGAGCGCGCCGAGATGCAGCGCCGCCTGGAGGTCCAGCTGGCCGAGATCAAGCTCTCGCACGACATCCACGAGCGCTTCACGAAGCTCTCCCTGGATGGCGCCGGGATCGCAGCCATCCTGCAGGCGGTGGGCGCGCTGGCGGGGAGTAGGGCCGCGCTGTACTCCGCCGACGGCTTTCGGGTCCGCGGGGCGGGCGAGTTCGAGGGCATGCCGGCGCGGGTGGCGGTGCCAGCGGGTTTCGCGGCCGGCGCCCGCGACGTACGCGTCCACGCCGGCCGGCCGCCACGCCCGGTCGACCTGGTCCCGGTGCGTGCCGGAACCGAGCTGCTGGGAGTGCTGGCGGTCGACGTGCCCGAGGGGGCGTTCGACGAGGATGGGCGCCGCCGGGCTTTGGAGCACGGCTCGACGGTGCTGGCGCTGGAGATGTCGAAGGAGCGCGCGACGGCCGAGGTCGAGCGCCGGCTGCGCGGGGACCTGGTGGAGCAGCTGCTGGCGGGCGGCCTGGACGAGGACGAGGCCGAACGCCTGGCCCACCAGGCCGAGCGCCTCGGCCACCGGCTGCCCGCCCACGCCTGGGCCGTGGCACTCGAGCCTGACGATGCGGAATCGGAATCCGAGATTGCGGTCCGCGGCCGCCAGGACCGGCTCGACGAGGCGCTCAGCGACCTGGTCCGGCGCCGCGCGGCGGGCTCCCTGGTCCTGCTTCGCGCCAATTCGGCGGTGATCCTAGTGCCTGAGGAGGCGGCCGCCGACCTGGCGGCCGTGGAGCGGGTCGCCGCGCTGGCGCAGCAGGCGGCTGCGGCGGTCCTCAAGCCGGGCTCGGTCTCGGCTGGAGTGGGCAATCTGGCCGCCTCGGTGGCCGAGCTGGCCAGGTCGCACGTGGAGGCGCGCCAGGCCTTGCGGCTCTCGCGGCGTGCGGGCGGGCGGTCGCGAGTTACCACGTACCGCTCGCTGGGCGCCTTCCGGCTCCTGCTCGAGGTGCAGAGCCCCGAAGTGCTGCGCGGGTTCGTGGACGAGGTGCTGGGCTCGCTGCTCCGCTATTCCGAATCGCGGGAGACACCGCTCCTGCCGACCCTGGAGGCGCTGGTGGCGGCGCGCTGGGTGCGCCGGGCCGCGGCCCGCGCGCTCGGCATCCACATCAACTCGATGTCCTATCGCGTGGAGCGGATCCAGGCCCTGAGCGGGCTCTCGCTCGACGACCCGGAGACGCGGGTCGCCATCGCGATCGCGCTCCGGGCTCGGGCGATGCTGGGGGCGACGCCGGCTTAAGCCGCCGACTCGTACGCCCGGCGCAGCTCCGCGATGTCTAGCTTGCCCATCTTGAGCATGGCCTCGGTAGCGGCTTTGGAGTTGCCGCCGGCCGGGTTGCTGAGCATCTCGCCCAGCGCCGCCGGGATGATCTGCCAGGACATGCCCCAGCGGTCCTTGAGCCAGCCGCAAGGCCCTGGCTCCCCGCCGTCCGCGGTGAGCCGCGCCCACAGATCGTCGATCTCCTTCTGTGTATCGCAGGTCATCCGCAGCGAGAACGCCTCCGAGAACTTGAAGCTGGGTCCGCCGTCGAAGGCGTCGTAGGGCTGCCCATCGAGCTCGAACCGGGCGTGGAGCAGCTGCCCCTCGGTCACCGGGCCGCCGGCCTGGCCGTGGATGAGGTCCACGATTCGCGAGTTGGGCACCACCGACACATAGAACTTGATCGCCTCTTCACCGCCAGAGTTGAAGACCAGACAAGGGATTGTGCTTTGCATCTGTTACCTCCTAGCAGGACATCGACCGGCCGCTCCCGGAATCGACACCGGGCGCTCAGCCGAAGCTGATGACCCCCCGTCCCGCCTGGCTGCCCTGGAGGTCGGCGTACGCCTCGTTGATCCGCTCCAGGGGGTAGTGCCGGGTCAGCAGCGCGTCCAGCTGAAGGCGCCCCTGCCGGTACAGGTCGAGGATGCGCGGCATGTCGACACGCGGCCGGGCCGACCCATAGAAGGAGCCCAGCAGCGCCTTCTCCTGCATGACCAGGCTGAAGGCGTCGATCGGCGCCGGCTCCCCGAACCGGCCGATCCCGACCGCCACGGCCGTGCCACCCGGCCGCAGCACGTCGAGCGCCTGCTTGAGGGTCGCGGGCAGGCCGATGGCGTCGAACGCGTAGTCGACGCCGCCGCCCGTCAGGCGCTTCACCTGCCGGACCAGGTCTTCCGCATGGGCGTCCAGGGCGTCGGTGGCGCCCATGGCCGTCGCCATCTCCAGCTTCTCGGGGAAGAGGTCGACGGCCAGGATGCGGCCGGCGCCCTGCAGGCGCGCGCCCTGGATGACGCTCAAGCCGACGCCGCCGCAGCCGATCACCGCGACCGAGCTGCCGGCCCGCACCCGCGCTGTGTTTAGCGCGGCGCCCACGCCCGTCGTAACCGAGCAGCCAACCAGCGCCGCGCGGTCCAGCGGCACCGAGTCGTCGATGACCAGCAGCTGCTCCTCGTGGATGACCGCGTGCTCGGCAAAGCAGGCCACCGCCGCCATGTGATGGACGGGCTGCCCCTGCCTCGAGAGTCGGGTGCTGCCGTCGAGCATGGTCCCGGGCGGGCGCGGGTGGCCGTTGCAGAGCATCGGCCGGCCCATCTGGCAGTACTCGCAGCGACCGCAGTTGGGCCAGAACACGATGATGCAGTGGTCGCCGGGCTTAACTGACTTCACGCCCGGGCCCACGGCCTCCACCACCGCCGATCCCTCGTGCCCAAGGACCGCCGGCAGCGGTATCGGCCAGTCGCCCTTCATGTAGTGAAGGTCGGAGTGACAGACCCCGGCCGCGGCGACGCGCACCAGCGCCTCGCCGGCGTGCGGCTCCTCCAGCTCCAGGGTCTCGATCTCGAGCGGGCGGCCGGGCTCGTGCAGGACGGCGGCGCGGGTCTGGATGCCCCAGACCTTAAGCCTTAGCGGTGGGTCGCGATGTAGACGCCGACGGCGGCGTTGATGAGCGAGAGGCCGAGGCCGATGCAGCCCAGGACCAGGCCCCAGCGCCCGAGCTTGCGGCCGCTGGTGCTCAGCGATAGACCGCCCACCACCACCGCGGCGATGGAGATCGGCAGGCCCAGGATGGGCAGCAGCCAGAAGAGCAGCGACGCGATGCCCAGCCCGAGGGCGATTCCGCCTTTGGCGCTGCCGGGCGCCGCCGCCGCAGGCTGTGTCGGCTGGTAGGTGACGGCGGTCACCGGCTGCCAGGCTCGGCCGTCCCAATACAGGGCGCCGTCGTCGGAGATCCAGCGGCCGTACACGTCCTGGCGCGGCATTTGAGCGCGCAGAAATCTAGCGCGGCCCAGCGCCATTGCATCCGCCTAAACGCGCATTTGTATATGGATCAAACGTTGCCCGCCGCGAATGGCCTGGGCGTTGTAATACAAAGGCCCAGAGATGGGGCCGGGCAACCAGCAGTCGACCGCCGTGGCGACGCTCGCCGCCTTGGGGTTGCTGGCGCTGGTGGTCCCGGCCGTTGTGCTGGCCATATACCTCTGGCCGGCGCCTGCTCCACTCAGGCCGGAGGTCGCGATCGACCTGGGGACGCTGCCGGCCGCTGGGGAGGCCGTGCCCTTGGTGGCGCCGGCCGGCCATGTCTTCTCTGCCAACGGTCCGGTAAGCGAGTTGGATCCGGTGCTTCCGGTTGAATCAGGCTGGTTCACGCGCTCGAGCGCGGGCTTTTTCGCGCTGGCCGCATACAGCTCTGATACCGGCTGCCGGTTGAATTTCGTCGGGTCTGCCGGCCAGTTCATGGACCCGTGCCACGGCTCGCAGTTCGCTCTGGACGGAGCCGTCCTCCACGGGCCGGCACAGCAACCTCTGGCACGCCTGCAATGGCGTTCGCTGGGCGGCAGCAGAATCGCCGTAGCCACGAACACGTAAAAGGAAAAGCCCCGGCCGCGCGGCGGCCGGGGCTCGCAACCTACCGACTTCTAAGCGTCGTGGTAGAGGTAGAACTCCCAGGGGTGCGGGCGCAGGGCCACGGCGTCGACCTCGCGCTTCCACTTGTAGTCGATCCAGGTTTCGATCACGTCCTCTGTGAAGACGCCGCCCTTCAACAGGTAGCGATGGTCGTCCTTGAGCGCGAGCAGTGACTCGGCCAGCGAACCGGGGACGTTGGCGATGGTCGCCTTCTCCGCGTCCTCGAGCTCGTAGATGTCCTTGTCGACCGGCTCCGGCGGCTCGATCTTGTTCTGGATGCCGTCCAGCCCAGCCATGAGCAGGGCTGAGAAGGCCAGGTAGGGGTTGGCGGCCGGGTCCGGCGAGCGGAACTCGATCCGCTTGCTCTTCGGGTTCTCGGAGTACATCGGGATGCGCACGCAGGCCGAGCGGTTGCGCTTTGAGTACACCAGGTTGATGGGCGCCTCATAGCCGGGCACCAGGCGGCGATAGCTGTTGGTGGTGGGGGCGCAGAAGGCGAGCAGGGAGGGGGCGTGCTTCAGCAGTCCGCCGATGTACCAGCGCGCGGTCTCGGAGAGGCCGGCGTATCCCCTCTTGTCGGCGAAGAGGTTGGCGCCGTCTTTCCAGAGCGACTGGTGCACGTGCATCCCGGACCCGTTGTCCTGGAAGATCGGCTTGGGCATGAACGTGGCCACGTATCCGTTCTGGGCGCAGACGTTCTTGACCACGTACTTGTAGACCAGCATCTTGTCGCCCATCTTGGTGAGCGAGTCGAAGCGCATGTCGATCTCGGCCTGGCCGGCGGTGCCCACCTCGTGGTGCTGCACCTCGACCGGAACCCCGGCCTCGATCAGCTTGATCATGATCTCGGAACGCAGGTCCTGCAGCTTGTCGACCGGCGGCACCGGGAAGTAGCCCTCCTTGTAGCGCGGGCGGTTGGCCAGGTTGGCCGTCCCGTTGGAGCCGGAGTTCCAGATCCCTTCTTCGGAGTCGATGTAGTAGTAGCCGCTGAATTGGTTCTGGTCGAAGCGCAGCGAGTTGAAGATGTAGAACTCGGCCTCCGGCCCCCAGTAGCTGATGTCGGCGATCCCGGTCTTCTCCAGGTACGCCTCGGCCTTCTGGGCGATCAGCCGCGGGTCCCGGCTGTAGGGCTCGCGGGTGATGGGGTCCACCACGTTGCAGACCAGGAACATGGTCGGCACCCGCAGGATGGGGTCGAGGGTGGCCGAGTCCGGGTCAGGAATCAGGAGCATGTCGCTCTCGTTGATGGCCTGGAAGCCGCGGATGCTGGACCCGTCGAAGCCCAGGCCGTCCTCGAAGGTCGACTCCTCGAGCTCACTGATGGGCACGCTGAAGTGCTGCCAGGTCCCGATCAGGTCCACGAACCTGACGTCGACCACCTGCACGCCGGCCTGGCGCGCTTTCGACAGCACCTCTACCGGGCTGGTCCGCGGCTTTCCACTGACTTCTACTGCCATGGGCTCCTCCTGGGTTGCACGATTAACTCGCGACGGTGAGCGCATCCTAGGTTTCGTGTAGAGCCCTCCGCACCGTGCGGCCTGCACGAAGACGGGGCGTGGGATTCAGGTCATGCACACGTGGGCGGGGCGCCGGAACCGCCCTAGCTTGTCAGCCCATGAATCCCAACGATCCACTCGTCGTAGCACAGCAGGCCTCGGTGGGCGCCGACACCGTCTGGGTGGTGGTGGCCGCCGTGCTGGTGATGTTCATGCAGGCCGGCTTCGCCATGCTCGAGGTCGGTTTCAGCCGCATGAAGAACGTGGGCACCGTGGTCGCCAAGGTGCTCACCAACTTCGGCGTGGCCTCGATGTCCTACTGGGCGGTCGGCTTCGCGCTGGCGTTCGGGGCCGCGGCGAGCTGGCTCTTCCCGATCATCGGCGGCACCGGCTTCTTCCCGACCTTCAGCCCCGGCTCCTCGCTCAACCTGCCGGCGATGGCGGGCAGCACGGCCCCGGCCTCGGCGAAGTTCATGTTCCAGTTCGTCTTCTGCGCGGTCTCCCTGGCGATCGTGTGGGGCACCATGCTGGAGCGCACCAAGTTCATCGTCTACATCCTGTTTGGGATTCCGTTCGCGGCGGTCATCTACCCGCTGATCAGCCACCAGCTCTTCGGCGGCGGCTTCCTGCAGGCGACCCTCGGCGCCCAGGACTTCGCGGGTTCGACCGTCGTCCACCTGACCGGCGCCGTCGCCGGCTTCGCGGGGCTTCTGCTGCTGGGGCCCCGGATCGGCAAGTACGAGAAGAAGGGCCAGCCCAACGCCATCCCCGGCCACAACATGCCGCTGGCCCAGCTGGGCGTGTTGATCCTCTGGTTCGGCTGGTTCGGGTTCAACCCCGGCTCCACGCTCAACGCCACCAACCTGCACTTCGCCGACGTCGTGATCACGACCCAGATGGCGGCCGCGGGAGGCGCGGTGGCGGCGCTGCTGGTGGTGTACCTGCAGACGAAGACGCTGGACGTGGGCATGGTCGGCAACGGGGCCATCGCCGCCCTGGTCGCCATCACGGCGCCCTCCGGCTACGTCGAGCCCTGGGCCGCGATCGTGATCGGAGCGGTCGCCGGCACCATCGTGGTGGTCGCCATCCCGCTCATCGACAAGGTCCTCGACGACCCTGTGGGCTGTCTGTCGGCGCACGGGCTGGCCGGGATCTGGGGCACCCTCTCCTGCGGCCTGTTCACGGTGCCGGCGCTGGCCAAGTTCAACGGCGTCGGCGAGGGCGGCCTCTTCTACACCGGATCCTTCCACCAGCTGGGCGCCCAGCTGGTGGCGGTAGGGGTGGCCGGCACCACCACCTTCTTGCTCAGCTTCGGGATCTTCTGGGCCATCAAGCACACCGTGGGCCTGCGCGTCAGCGCCCGCGAGGAGCTGGAAGGTCTGGACATCAGCGAGCACGGCATGTGGGGCTATCCCGAGGCCTTCATGCCGGTGCCGGGCGGCGTCTACCGCCCGGCTGAGCACCCGACCGTCAACCCGGTGGAGCCCGAACGGGTGCGGGTCACGGCCGCCGCCGAGGTGGCGCCATGAAGATGGTCATCGCGATCATCCGCCACGAGCACCTGCAGCAGGTGCAGGACGTCCTCGACGAGTGCGGCGTCTCGGGGGTGACCGTCACCGAGGTGAAGGGGTGCGGCGCCCAGCGCGGCTACACCGAGAAGTACCGCGGGACGGCCGTCAACATCTCGCTCCGGCCGCGCCTCAAGGTCGAGGCGGTGATGAAGGCCGAGATCGTGGACCGCGTGATCGACCTCCTGATCCCTGCCGCCCGCACCGGCGAGAACGGCGAGGTCGGGGATGGAAAGATCTTCGTGATCGACGTCGAGCAGGCCGTGCGCATCCGCACCGGCGAGAAGGGACCGCAGACGGTCCAGCACGCAGAACGAGCGCTGTGGGGGCACTGAGCCCCCACAGCCCTATCGGCTCAGCTCAGACGCTGGCGGAGACGTTCTTCTCGACGAAAGCCTTGACGGCCTGCGGGCCCGGGTAGCCGACCAAGCGGTCGACCAGCTTGCCGCCCTGGAAGATGCCCAGGGTCGGGATGCTCATGACGCCGTAGCGCATGGCGATGCTCTGGGCCTGGTCCACGTCCAGCTTGCCCACGGTCAGCTTGCCGTTGTAGCTGTCGGCGATCTCGTGGACCACCGGCGCCATGGCACGGCAGGGGCCACACCAGTCGGCATAGAAGTCGACCAGCACGGCCGATTCGGATCCGAGGACCTCCTGGTCGAAGGAGGCTTCCTCGAACTTCTTGAGGTTGCTCATGCCTATGTAAATACGCCATCGGATCGCCTATTCCGATCTCCAGGCCAGCCCATAATCGAGCTCGGATGGCTGCCTCAGCCCCGGCCCTGGCGGTCGCTCGGACGCCCCTTCAGCAGCTCGGAGACCGCCTCCTGGAGGCCGCCCCCGGGCTGATCACCTGGGTCCTGCTGCTTTCCCCGGCCTGGATCCCGATCGCCTTCGGCAGCGACGGGGCGATCTTCGTGGCGGTGGCGGTCCTGATCTTCGACCTCTACTGGTTCCTGCGCTCGGCGATCGTGATCACCGGGATCTGGCGCGTCTACTTCCGGATGCGGCGCGCCATGCGGACCGACTGGCTGAGCCTTTGCCAGGCGGAGCCTCGAGTCGAGGGCCGGCCGCACCCGCTGGACTACTACCACCTGTGCGTGATCCCGACCTACACCGAGCCCTACCACGTGCTGGAGGCCACTGTTCAGGCCATCGTCGACGCCAGCTACCCGAAGGAGTTGAAGCTGGTCGGGATCATCACGCGGGTAACGGACAAGCCCGGCTGGCGGAACGTGGCCCGGCTGAAGGAGAAGTTCGGCGACCAGCTGGCCGGGCTCTACCACATCAAAGACCCCATGGAGCCGCCCCTGGTTCCCGGCAAGTCGGCGGCCATGAACTGGGGCGGCCGTGACATGTACCGGAGGCTGAGCGCGGAAGGCTACGACCCCAAGCGGGTGCTGCTGACGGACCTCGACTCCGACTACCGGGTGCACCCCGAGTACTTCGGATGGATCAGCCTGCACCACGCTCGGCGCGAGCTGCGCGACTACACGATCTGGCAGCCGGTGCCGCTGTTCCACAACAACATCTGGCGGGTGCCCACGGCGGTGCGGGTGATGTCGGCCAGCACCAGCATGTGGCAGATGTTCCTTCACTCCCAAGGACCGAATCGCCTGGTGGCCTTCAGCAGCTACACCTGCACACTCCAGTTCTGCGACGACATCGGCTACTGGGACAAGGACGTGATCCCGGAGGATTCCCGCTTCTACTGGAAGGCGTTCTTCACCTTCGGCTCGCGTTTCGAGGTGAAGTCGGTCTGGCTCCCGATGTACGGCGACTCACCGGAGTCCCGCGACTATGCGGCCACGCACCTCAACCAGTACAACCAGATCAAGCGCTGGGCCTGGGGCATCACCGACGTGCCCTACGTGCTGCGGCGGCTCTTCAAGCATCCCGAGATCCCGCTCTGGCTCCGCATCCGCCGCTTTTCGAACCTGTTTCTCAATCACCTCAACTGGATCTTCCTGCCGGTGCTGATGATCTTCGGAGGCTCGGTGCCGCTGTGGGTCTCGGTCGACTTTTCGATCATGGACCTGGGCGAGAACCTCTGGAAGTACTCCATCGAGGTGCTGGTGAGCGCGGTGGCCACCGTGATCGCCCTGATCGTGCTCGAGCACCTGATGCTGCCGCCCAAGCCGGCGAGCTGGGGGCCGGTCCGGCGCTGGCTGATCTACGTCCAATACATCAGCTATCCGATCGTGGGCCTGATGCTGAGCGTGCTGCCGGCGCTGGAGGCGCACACCCGGCTGCTGCTGGGGAAGTACCTCGAATACCGGGTGACGGAGAAGGTCTGAACCGCTGAGGTAGACTGCCCCGGATCATGGCCGGGTTCAAGCGGGTGCCCCTGCGCGGCTCCGACGAGCTCTTCCGCCCGACCGGCGACCCCAGCACCACGCCGGACATCGTCGACACGCCCGAGGTCCAGGTTGAGACCTCACAGCCGGGGCTGGTGATGGTGGAGCTCAGCCCGGGCGAGATCCAAACGCTGGTCGAGGCCCTGCAGGTCTCCCGCTACCCCGACCGGGCGCGCCCGCGCCCCACCATGCCGGCCTTCGAGCGCTTGGGGGCGCTCCAGGACAAGCTCCGAGCCCACCTACCCGAGGAGTAGCTCGGGGCCACGGGCCGAGCGCCGGCGCCGGAACCCTTTGCGGGCGCGGAAAGCGTCTCAGCGCCGGCGCTCGAGCTCCTGGGCCACCCTTCGCGCCTCGGCCAGGAACTCCCCGTGTACCTCGTAGAGGGCGTTGAGGGCGCCGTCGAAGCCGTGCCGCACCAATACGCCTGAGACCGCGGAATCCGGCAGCCGCACCACCGGCAGCTCCGCACGGCCTTCGCGGCTGGCCTTCACCAGCCGGTGGTAGCCGTCGAGGATGATCCAGCGCTCCCGCTTGCGGTAGAGGGTCAGCGGGTGCCGGAGGTCCGACCAGTGCACTCGCCGCCGGTGCTCCGGGTAGCGATCGGGGTCCTCAAGGAGGTCGCGCCCGCGCACCGAGAAGGGCTTGCGGCCGTCGCTCCAGAAGCTGACCTCCAACCCCCAGGCCAGTTCTGCGAACGGCAGCTTCTCCACCGGCAGGCCGAGAGCTCGGATGCGGTCGTCGTCCCACCAGAACCCGGCCATGACCTCGATCACGGAGTCGGGCAGCGCCGCGAACACGCGCACCGAGCGTCGGCCGTCCGCGTAGTCGGAGAACGCGGGTCGCTGACCCCCCGGTCGTCCTCTGGCGACGTCACCTGGTGCACGGGCTCGACCGCGTGAACGCTCTCGGCACCGGCGACCGGCACCGGCGGGTCGAGGTCGGGAGCCGACAGGCTCCGCCGCAGCGCCCAGAACGTGACCCCCACTCCCAGGGCGGCGCCTACCAGCAGCGCCACGACTGCGATGAGGACTTCAGCCAGCTTCGGGCTAGCCCCCGGTCACGGGTCCGGTGAACCAGGGCAGCGTGATCCCCGACAGGGCCCACAGGGTGAGGAAGAGGAGGATGCCCAGGAACACGACCCAGGCGGTGCCGGTGATCTTGTTGCGGCCCGGCACGGGCCAGGAGGCCCAGCCCAAACGGCGCGCGGCCAGGCGGCCGCCGATGTTGTCGATGAAGGGCCAGATCAGGAGCGCCCCCACCACCAGCGGGGGGATGACCAGCGACATGATCAGCTCCGGCCCCAGCTTCAAGAACTGGAACAGGAAGAGGAAGTACCAGTCTGGCCGCGGCAGCACGACCGCCCGCGGATCGGCCGACTGCTCGAGCTGCATGTTGGTCTGGACAAAGGCCGAGAGGACGCCGACCGTCAGCATCATGATCACGGCGATGATCGGGTAGGGCCAGAAGTGGTCCGGGAAGAAGGGGTGGGTGTCCTCTTCGGGCATGTCGTCGGCCAGGTGGTGGCCCGCGCTGCCCATCAGGATGGGGAAGAGGGCGAGGCCGATCATCACGGGATAGAGGATGTGGTCGGGTCCGATCGGCATCCGTTTGTAGCCAGGCTCCAGGGTGTGGCCGCCATGGCCATCGACCTGGATGATCGGGATGGCGGCCGTGGCCGCGCCCGGACCTTCGCGCAGCTCGCCGTCCCAGCGGGTGACCGGTACGTCGGGTGTGGGGTCTTTCAGCTTCATTGCCAACCTCACAAAGGCTCCGAGATTCCATGCTGCCGGATCAGCCGGAAGTGAACGTACATCAGCAGCACGATGATCGCCGGCAGTAGGAAGACGTGGATCGTGAAGAAGCGCTGCAGGGTGTTGGGACCCAAGGTGGGCCCGCCCTGTGCCAGCTCCTTGATGGCACTCCCCAGAAGAGGCGCCGAGGCGCCGACCTTGATGGTGACCGAGGTCGCCCAGTACGCCTTGGTGTCCCAGGGCAGCAGGTACCCGGTCAGCGAGAGGCCGAGGATGCAGAGCAGCATGATCACACCGACCATCCAGTTGAGCTCGCGCGGGGCCCGGTAGGAGCCGGTCCAGAAAACCCGCGCCATGTGCAGGGTGACCATGATGATCAGCAGGTTGGCCGACCAGAAGTGGACGCCCCGGATCAGCCAGCCCAGGTAGACCTTGCTCATGATGTCCTGGACCGAGGTGTAGGCGGCGGCGGGGTTTCCGGACGCGTCCGGGACGTAGTAGAAGCTGAGGAACACGCCGGTCACCAGCTGGAAGACGATCAGGATGAAGACCATCCCGCCGAAGCAGTAGTAGAAGGCGTTGGCGTAGTTGGGGACCCGCTGGTACAGCGCCTCGTCGACCGTTTTGGTGAACGGGAATCGGTCGTCCAGCCAGTCGACGACAGCGGTTTGGATGTCGCGCGGGTGCGGGATGGTCGCCACGGAATCCCTCTCCTAGTTTCTACCCATAGCCGGGCAGGGATACGCCTTTGACGGTGATGGTGTCGGGGCTGTCGCCCTGCTTCCAATCCAGGTGCGAGAGCGGGGCCACGGCGGGTCCGTGCAGGACGGTCCCGTTGAGGTGGAACTGGGAGCCGTGGCAGGGACACTCGAAGCGCCTGGCGTCCTTGTTGACCGCGATCGAGCAGCCGAGGTGCGAGCAGTTGACGGCGAAGGCCGTCAGCTTGCCGGCGTCTTTGACCAGGAAGCCGCCGAAAGCGTAGTCGCCAGGCGCGTTGTCGCCGCCGCCGTCCACCATCGTGAAGGCGGACGCCTTGGGCGCGTCGAACTTGACGGCGTCGCCATCGGCGATCTCACCCATCGGCTTGGGCAGGTTGACCTTGAGATCGACCGCCTTGGAAGCGCCCTGGGGCGGCCAGATGTAGACCAGGATGGGTGCGATGGCAGCCACCACGGTGGCGGTGAGCAAACCCGCCAGGTACCAGACGATGAAGTTGCGCCGGGTGATGGGACGGGCGCTCAGGGGGCGCGCTTCGGGTTCGTCGGCGTGGGTGGCTATGGCCCGAAATCTAGCACGGGCTAGGATGCCAGCACTTGGACGACCCCACCACGGCTGAGGCCGCGCCGGTCCGCCCCGCGACCGCCGGAGTCGGGTCGCGCGCAGTGCGCAACACGGCGCTGGTGCTGGCCGCCCGCGTCCTCTCCCGGGCGATCGCGCTGGTCACTGTCCTGGCCACCCTCAACCACCTGGGACCGGCCGGCTTCGGCCGCTTTCAGACGCTGGTCACCTACACCTCGGTGATCACGGTCCTGGTCGACCTCGGCTTCAACACGCTTTACGTGCGGGAGGCCGCCCGCCACCCGGGCGAGATCGCCCGCTACCTGAGCAACCTGATCACGACCCGGCTCCTGATGTCGCTCCTGGGCCTGGTCGTGCTGGCGGTGGCCCTGCGCATCCCCGGCCTCCAGAGCCTGCTGCTGCCGGGATTCCTACTCATGATCCTGGCCTCGCTGTCGCAGCTGCTGCGGCAGACCTTCTATGCCCTCCAGCGGGTCGGCTTCGACGCGGTCGAGACCGTGCTCGAGGCCGGCGTCCTGCTGGTCCTGACCCTGGCCGGGATCTTGACCCGCCAGGGCGTGGCCTACTTTCTCTGGGCCTACGCCCTCAGCTACGCCTTCGCTTGCGTCTTCATCCTCACCGTACTGGTGGTGCGCCGGATCGCCGTGCTGCGCCCGCGCTTCGAGCTCAGGCTGGTCTCCACCTGGCTGGTGGCGAGCCTGCCGCTGGCCCTCACCTTCGTGGTCACGACCCTCTACTTCAAGATCGACGTGCCCATCCTGCAGCTGTTCCGGTCATTCGATGAGGTGGGGTGGTATGCCTCCGCCTACAAGCCCTTCGAGGCGCTGCTGTTCGTCCCCATGTCGATGCTGAACGTGATCTTCCCGCTGCTTGCCGTCTACCACCGGGAGGCTCCTGAGCGGCTGGCGGTGGCGACCGACCGCTTCTACAAGCTCCTGCTGCTGCTGGGCTGGCCCCTGACCGTGGGCGTGTTCGTGCTGGCGCCCGGCCTGACCTCCCTGCTGCACCTCTACCGGCAGGCCGAGCCGGCGCTGGCCATCCTGGCGCTGGGCATCGTCTTCATGTTCATTAACAACACCTGGATCGGCACCCTGAACGCCATCGACCGCCAGGCCGCGTTCACCTGGGCCGCCCTGGCCAGCCTGATCGTGAACGTGGGCCTGAATCTGCTCCTGATCCCGGCCTACGGGTACGTGGGGGCGGCCTGGGCGACGGTTCTCACCGAGGCCGTGCTCTTCGTCGCCGGCCTGCTCCTGACCCGCCACTTCCTGCGCCTGGTGCCGGTTCTGCGGCTCTCCTGGCGGGTGCTGATCGCGGGCCTGCTGATGGGCGTGCCGCTCTGGCTCCTGCGCGGCTTCACGGGTGGCTGGGTCACGCTGGGGCTGGTGGCCCTGGGCGGGCTCGTCTATGCGGCGGCGGCGCTCCTCCTGCGCGCACTGGACGCGGGCGAGCTGGACATGATCCGCCGGGCGGTGCGCGCTTGACCCCTCGCAACTCGCTCGTCTGGGTGCGGATCTTCACCGACGCCGCGGCGGCGGCAGCCGGCATCGCCCTCGCCTACTGGCTCCGCTACAAGGTCAACCCGGGCCAACTTCCGATCACCGGTGGCGAGATCCCGGACAGCGCCCGCTACGTCCAGGCTGCACCGGTGGTCGTGTTGGTGCTGCTCGGCGTCTTCTGGGCCATGGGCGCCTACCGCCACCGGCGTGGGGTGCAGTTCGTGGACGAGTTCCTGTCCAACCTGCGGGCGCTGCTGGTGGCCTCGGTGGTGATCCTGGCCGGCATGGGCCTCTACCGCCCTTCGCGGTTCGAGTACTCGCGGCTGGTCTTCGTGTACTGGGTCCTGATCACCGTGGTCCTGCTCACCGCCACCCGCTACCTGCTGCGCCGGCTGCAGGCGGCCCGGCGCGCTCGCGGGATCGGCGCCGACCGGGCGTTGGTGGTGGGCTGGGGCGCGGCTGCCGACCTGCTGGTCCAGCGCATGCGGATGTTCCCGGACTACGGCTACCGCCCGGTGGGCATCCTCGCCGACGGCATCCTGGAAGGCACCGAGCTGGCCGGCATCAAGGTCCTGGGCACCTCCAGCGACCTCGCCCGCGTCGTGCGCAACCGGCGCGTGAACACCGTCTTCATGGCCCTCACCGACGTCAGCCAGGAGCGGCTGCTGCACCTGATGGAGGCCTGCGACGGGGTGGCGGTGGAGTTCCGGATCGTGCCCTCGATGCTGGAGATCATGACCACCGGTGTGACCGCCGACCAGCTCGACGGCATACCCCTCCTGCAGTTCCGGCGCGGACTCGACATCGACGGCTGGAAACGGGTGCTGAAGCGCGGTTCGGACGTGCTGGTTGCAGGCCTCGGCCTGCTCCTGCTCTCGCCGCTGCTGGGTTTGATCGCGCTGCTGGTCAAGCTCGGTTCGCCAGGTCCGGTGATCTACGGCCAGGAGCGCGTGGGTCTCGACGGCAAGACCTTCCGGATGCACAAGTTCCGCAGCATGCGGATCGACGCCGAGGCGCCCAGCGGGCCGGTCTGGGCCAGCCGCCAGGACCCCCGGCGCACGCCGGTGGGCCGCTTCCTGCGCCGCTTGTCGTGGGATGAGCTGCCCCAGCTGTGGGACGTCCTGGTGGGCCACATGTCGATGGTGGGGCCGCGCGCCGAGCGGCCCAAGTTCGTCAAGGAGTTCGCAACCCACCTGCCGCGCTACACGGACCGGCACCGGGTACGCCCGGGGATGACCGGCTGGGCCCAGGCCAACGACCTGCGAGGACAGACGCCGGTCGAGGAAAGACTGATCTACGACCTCTATTACATTGAGAACTGGAGCCTGGTATTCGACCTCAAGATCCTGCTGATCACCCTGTTCCGGGTCTGGAGCCACAAGAACGCGTACTGAGGGTCAGGCTCAAGCCGCGCTTCGGTGAGATCACGCTCTTTGCGGAGCTGCTCTCGGAGGGCATGGCGGTCACGCCCGAAACTCCGCTCGGCGAGGCCGAGTATGTCGCGCTCGACGTGGAGACCACCGGCAACCGGCCGTTCCTGGTCATCGAGATCGGCGCCGAGCGCTTCCGGCTGGACGCCACGCTGTCCCTCTTCGACACCCTGGTCGAAGCCCGCGCGCCGATCAACCGCTACGCCCAGCAGCGGCACCAGATCGATCGCGCGATGCTGGTGGGGGCGCCGGGCTTCAGCGACGCCCGCTCGGCCTTCCTGCGCTTTGCACGAGGTTCGGTGCTGGTCGAGCACAGCCACGACGCCTTCGACACCTACTTGGTGGGGCGCGGCCTGAAGGAGCCGCTCGAACATCCGATCGTGGACACCTCGGCTCTGGCCCGGCTGGTGCTCGACCTGCCCGGCGGCCAGACCCCCGGCCTGGCCCGGGTCGTCGAGGCGCTGGAGCTGGACGTGAGCCCGGCGCACGCCGCCCTGGGCGACGCTCAGGCCACGGCCGCCGTCTTTCGGGAATTGGTGGCGCGGGGCCGGGAGCGCTTCGGCTGGAGCCAGGTCGGCGACCTGCTGTCGGTGCTGCCGCGGCCCGAGATCGACCGCTCCCGGATCGCTCCCGGCGCCCAACCTCCCCGCCAGCGGGGGGGTCGGCCCGAAGGGCCGGGCGCCGGGTCGGTCAGTCGAAGAGGCTCATCTGCAGGTCCGGCTGGGGATGCACCAGGCCCGACAGCCCGACCCCGAGCAGACGCACCGGCCGCGACTCCAGGTGCGACTTCTCGAGGGCGGAGCGGGCGGCGCGGAAGATCGTCTCGACGTCGTCGGTCGGGCTCGTCCGGCTCACCTGGCGGCTCACCAGGCGAAAGTCGGGGAGCTTGAGCTTCACGTAGATCGTGCGCGCCCGCACGCCCTCGGCGACCAGCCGCTCGGTCACCCGGTCGGTGAGGTCGCGGAGCGCCGTCTCCAGGGTCTCGCGGTCGGAGACGTCGTTCTCGAAGGTGGTCTCGGCGCTGATCGTCTTGGCCGGCCGGGTGCCGTCGACGGGTTCGCGGTCGCGGCCCTGGGCCAGCCGCTGGAGGACGGCCCCGCTGGTCCCGAAGACCTGCAGCAGGCGCGCCGTGTCGTAGTCCGCCAGGTCGCCCACGGTGCGCACCCCCATCAGGCGCAGGCGCTCCTCGGTTTTTGGCCCCAGGCCGGGCACCACCCCGATCGGCAGCGGGGCCAGGAAGTCGGCCTCAGTGGCGGGCGGCACGATCACCAGGCCGTCTGGCTTGCGGCTGCCGCTGGCGATCTTGGCCACCAGCTTGCTCGGCGCCGCGCCCACGCTGCAGGTGAGGCCGACCTCGGTGTGGACGGTGAACTTGATGCGGCGCGCCACCTCCTCCGGCGTGGAGGTCCCGTGGCGGGTGCGCGCGGTGACGTCCAGGTAAGCCTCGTCCAGGGCCACCGCCTCGATCTTCTCGGGCGCCGCCCAGCGCCGGAAGATGGCGTGGACCTGGCGGCTGGCTTCCCGGTAGCGGGCGTGGTCGGGCGGCACCACGGTGAGCTGCGGGCAGACCTGGAGTGCTTCGTGGAGCGGCATCGCCGAGCGCACCCCGAACGTCCGGGCCTCGTAGGAGGCCCCCATCACCACGGCGCGGCGCGAGCTGCCGGCGACCGCGACCGGGATGCCTCGCAGCCGGTCCTGGTCGCGCTGGTGGACCGAGGTATAGAAGGCGTCGAGGTCGACGTGCAGGATGGTCCTCGGCCAGGGCTCGACGCGCGGCATGGCGCGCAGTTTGCCACAGCATCTGGCGGTCCACGACGGCCCGACCCCCATAGAATCGGCGTAGTTGAAGGGAGTGATGCTGGCCGGCGGCACCGGGAGCCGCCTGCATCCGCTGACGCGGATCACCAACAAGCACCTGCTCCCGATCTATGACCGGCCGATGATCACCTACGGGATCGAGGCCCTGGTCAAGGCCGGGATTACGGAGCTGATGCTTGTCACGGGCGGCATCCACGCGGGCGAGTTCTTCAGGCTGCTCGGCAACGGCCACGACTACGGGGTGGACAGGCTGCTGTACGCGTATCAGGAGAACCCAGGCGGCATCGCGGAGGCGCTTGGCCTGGCGCAGCGCTTCGCGGGGTCGGACAAGTTGGTGGTGATGCTGGCCGATAACGTTTTTGAGCACAGCCTGCGGCCGGCCGTGGCGGCTTTTGAGGCGCAGCGCCGGGGCGCGCGGATCCTGCTTTCACGCATGGAGGACGCTGAGCATCTGCGCCACCTGGGCGTGGCCCAGCTCGACGGCGGCAACCGGCTCCAGCGCATCATCGAGAAGCCCGAGGAGCCGCCCAGCAGCCTCGTCGTGACCGGCGTCTACTTCTACGACTCGACGGTCTGGGCCGTCCTCCCGGAGCTGAAGCCGTCAGGCCGGGGCGAGCTCGAGATCACCGACGTCAACAACCACTACATCGATGAAGCGACCATGGAGTACGACGTGATCGAAGGCTTCTGGGGTGACGCCGGCGAATCCATCGACGCCTACTACGCGGTCAACGATTTCGTGCGGGCGCACGGCGCCAACAAGGACTGACCAGATGCTCAGCGGCGTCGAGATCAAGCGGCTCACCACATATCCCGACGAGCGCGGATTCTTCCGCGAGATCATCCGGGAGACGGATAGCTTTTTCGGCCACTTCGGTCAGCTCAGCCACTCCCTGATGTATCCGGGCACCGCCAAGGCGTGGCACCTGCATCAGAAACAGATCGACTGGTGGTATTGCATCGGCGCCCTAAAGGTCGCGCTGCACGACCTTCGCGAGGGCTCCGAGAGCAAAGGTCAGACGGTGACCTTCTTCATGGGCGACCGCTTCGGCGCCACCTGCGTCAAGATCCCGCCCGGCGTCGCCCACGGCTGCCGCGCCCTCGAGCTGACGCATCTGCTCTACGTCACCTCCAACGTCTACGACCCCGAGGACGAGGGGCGGCTCCCGCACGACGACCCTGGCATCGGCTACGACTGGACCGCCTTCCCGGAGATCAAATGACGCGGCGGCTGGAACGTTTGCTGGTCGCCGGGGGCGCCGGCTTCATCGGCTCCAATTTCGTGCGTCTGCTGCGCAAGGAGCGACCAGAGGTCGAGATCACGGTCCTCGACAAGCTGACCTATGCCGGCAACCCCCAGAACCTGGCCGAGTTCGAGGCTCAGGCGGGGTATCGCTTCGTGCGAGGCGACATCTGCGACCGGGAGCTGGTCGACCGGCTGGCGGGCGAGGTGGACGCCATCATCAACTTCGCGGCCGAGACCCACGTCGACCGCTCGATCCTGGATCCCTTCGCGTTCGTCGAAACGGACGTGCACGGCGTGGCAGTGCTGTGCGACGCCGCCCTCCGGCACGGACACCAGGTCTTCCACCTGGTCAGCACCGACGAGGTTTATGGGGACGTGGCGGAGGGACGCTCACGTGAAG
>VBEO01000122.1 GCA_005881825.1 Chloroflexota bacterium
GGATACGCGATTCTCAGCGCGAACGGCGCGCTCTACACCTTCGGCGACGCCCCCTACTTCGGCAACCTGATCGACCATGGGTATCCCGGACCCGCTGTGAGCTTCGCCTACACCCCGAGCGGGCGGGGCTATTCGATCCTCACGGCCTCGGGAGCCATCTATTCATTTGGCGATGCGACCTACTACGGCAATCTCCTGGATCACGGCTACCCCGGCCCGGCCACGGGGCTGGCGCCCAGCGCCCACGGCTACGCGATCCTGACGCAGGCGGGGGCGATCTACACCTTCGGTGATGCCTTCTACCGGGGCAACCTGCTCGATCACGGCTACCCCGGTCCGGCCACCGCGATCTCGACCACTCCCTGACCGCCGCCACGGTCGGCTGGACAAACTAAGCCTGCTACCTTCGGGGGCTCGGGCGGTGGCTTAGCCTGGCAAAGCGCCTGCTTTGGGAGCAGGAGATCGGGAGTTCGAATCTCCCCCGCCCGACCAATCGTCGAGCTGACTGGGGGCCCCCTCAGGCCTGGCGCAGCTTCGGAAGCACGTCCGCCGCCACCTTCTCGAGCACGCCGAGCTGCTCGTCCTTCGGGTGGTCGAGGATGAACTCGTCGATGCCGACCTCCCGATAGCGCCCCACCACCTCCTGGAACGCGTCGACCGACGCCCAGGGATCGGCCTCGCGCGCGATCGAGTAGTAGAGCGAGCGCCGAAGGGAACCCGGGTCGCGGCCGATGGCCGCGCACTGCTCGTCGAGAACCGCGTTGCGCTCCCGGATCACCCCGGGCGGGCCGTATGAGTTCCAGGAGTCGGCATAGCGCGCAACGATCGCCAGCATGCGCGGCCGGTGGGCGCCCAGGGTGAACGGCGGCCGGGGCTTCTGGACCGGCAGCGGCCGGAAGGCCGCTTCTCGGAGCTGGTACCAGCGGCCTTCGTACGTCGTGACCTCGTTCCGAAATAGGCTGTCGCAGATCTCCACCGCCTCACGGAAGCGCCCCACCAGCTCCGCCTTCTCGGGGAGCGGCGTGCCGAGCATCCGCTGTTCGGGCTCGAACCAGCCCGCACCCAACCCGAACTCGAGGCGCCCACCCGAGACGTGATCTACCGTGCTGGCCTCCTTGGCCAGCAGGTACGGGTGCCGGAAGGTGTTGCAGCTGACCAGCACCCCGATCCGGATCCGTGAAGTCAGCCCGGCCAGCGCCGAGAGCAGGGTCCAGGCCTCGAAGTAAGGCCCGGTGGGCCGGCTGGGCTGGGTGTAGTGGTCACAGTCCCACACCGAGTCGAAGCCCAGTTCCTCGAACAGCCGCCAGCGCTCGACCGTCTTCGGCCAGCTCAGGTTCTGATCCACGCAGAGGCCGAACCGAAGCGGCTGCCCCACGCCGCTAGCCTAACCACGCCATGACTCCGCCCGACGCCCCGGCGGTCTGGGCTCGCGTCCTCAGCGTGGCCACCGTGGACACCCGGCCCCTGCGGCGCCACCGCGACTTCCGGTTGCTCTGGATCGGCCAGGCCATCGCCTTCATGGGCTCGATGGTCACCGCCGTGGCCGTGCCTTACCAGGTCTACCAGCTGACCCATTCCACCCTCGCAGTGGGAGCTCTGGAGTTGGTCGCCTTTCTGCCGCTGGTGAGCCTGGGGCTGATCGGCGGCGCTTATGCGGACGCCCACGATCCTTTGCCGTGGAGCTGCTGCGCAACGCGGTCTACGCCATGCAGCGGCCGGCGCTGGACGCCCTCCTGCCGCGCCTGGTAGCGCGCGAGGAGCTGGCCGCGGCCGGCGCGCTCAACAGCCTCCGGGGCACGGTTGGCATGATCCTGGGTCCGGCCATCGGCGGGCTCATGATCGCGGGCCTTGGCCTGCCCATCACTTACGCGGTGGAGATCGCGGCCTTCGGCGTATCGCTGCTGACGCTGTGGCTGATGCGGGCGGTGCCGCCGCCGACTGGCGCGGAGCCGCCCTCGCTGCGCCGAATCACCGAGGGCCTGCGGTACGCACGCAGCCGGCAGGAGCTGATCGGCACCTACGCCACGGACATGGTCGCGATGTTCTTCGGCATGCCCCAGGCGCTGTTCCCGGCCATCGCCGAGCACCTGGGCGGTCCCCGCACGCTGGGCCTCCTCTTCGCCGCCCCTGCGGTGGGGAGCCTGATCGCGACCGCCACCAGCGGCTGGACCAACCGTGTCCACCGGCACGGCCTGGCCATAATCCTCGCCGCCTCGGCGTGGGGTGCGGCGATCATCGGCTTCGGGCTCGCCCGCACGCTCTGGCCCGCACTCATCTTCCTGGCCCTGGCCGGCGGCGCCGACATGATCAGCGGCATCTTCCGGATGGTGGTCTGGAACCAGACCATCCCCGACCACCTCCGGGGCCGGCTGGCAGGGATCGAGCTGATCAGCTACACCAGCGGGCCCACCCTCGGCAACTTCGAGGCGGGTGCGGTGGCCGCAGCGTTCGGCGTCACCGCCTCGATCCTCTCGGGCGGGGTCCTCTGCGTGGTGGGCGCTGTGGCCTGCGCCCTGCTCCTGCCGCGCTTCCGCGGCTACGATGCCCGGCGGTGAGCAAGGCGGGCTGATGCAGGCTTTCGACGTCGCCGGCATCCTCGAAGGGTTCGACCAGGACCATGTCTACCTGGAACCGCTGATCGCGGACAGCTTGAGCGTGGGCGTGGCGGTTTGGCGCGCCGGCACGCGCGACGGCCAGTCTCCCCACCAGGAGGACGAGGTCTACTGCGTGATTTCGGGCCGCGGCCACCTCCGCGTGGGGGAGGAGGATCGCGGCGTCGGGCCGGGTTCGGTCGTGTTCGTCGGAGCGCAGGCGCCCCACCACTTCCACGACATCGAGGAGGACCTGCGGGTGGTGGTCTTCTGGGTGCCGCCGCACCGCGGCCGGGAAACGCCCAGGATCTGATGCCGGCGCCCGACCTGGCCGAGCGCGCCCGCCAGGTCCTGCGCGCCAACGATGCCGGCCGCTGGACCAAGCCCTCGCCTGCCCAATACCCCCACCAGTGGAACTGGGACTCCGGCTTCGCGAGCCTGGGCTGGGCGGCCTTCGATCCCCGCCGGGCGGCCCTGGAGATCGAAAGCATGCTGGGGGCGCGCTGGAGCGACGGCATGGTGCCGCACATCCACTACGACCGGCGGTACCTGGCCGACTACTTTCCGGGGCCCGAATGGTGGCCTGGCGCTCAGCGCCGGGTTGCGATGACCGGCGAGCTCACCAGCGGGATCTCCAATCCACCGGTGCTCGCCCTGGCCGCCAGCATGGTCGGACCCCGACTGGGCGGCGAGGCCCGCGCCTTCTACGGCCGCGTCTTTCCTGCCTTGCGGGACTGGCTGCGCTGGTTTCGGGCCTCCCGGACCTTGGCGGGCTCACCCCTGCCGGTGACGGTCCACCCTTGGGAGAGCGGCTGGGACAACTCGCCCCGCTGGGACTTCCTGGCCGCGGCCGGGCTGAAACCCCGCCGGCCATATCAGCGCCTGGACACCGTACACGTGGGGGCGACCCAGCGTCCTACCGGCAAGGACTACGACAGCTTTCTGGCTCTGGCCGAGCTGCTGGACGGCTGCGACTACGACCTCGCCCGCTACCGCGAGCGATCGCCTTTTTGCGTCCACGACGTGCTGATCGATGCGCTCTGGCACCGCGCCGCTCGGGCCGTGAACCGCATCGCGATCGGGCTCCAGGAGTCCCCACCTTTCAGCGAGCCGGAGCTGGAGGAGTACGCAGCCGCCTTCCAGACCCTGCACTGGAGTGAGATGGCCGGCACCTGGTTCGACGTCGACCTGCTGACCGGCCGCCAGCTGACCGCGGCCACCGCCGCCGGTCTGGCCTCGCTGTCGGGCGGCCTGGCGACGCCCGAGCAGGCGGAGCGAGCGTGGTCGTCATACCTGGAGACCACCGCGGGCCTACTGCCGGTGCCCACGGCCGCGCCGGGCCCGGCGTTCGAGCCGGAGCGCTACTGGCGGGGGCCGGTCTGGCTGATCGTCGACTGGCTGGTGGCGGAGGGCCTGGAAGCCGCCGGCCTGCCGGAGCCGGCTCAGGCCGTCCGTGAGACCGTCCTGAGCCTGGCCGCCGCCGGCCTCCACGAGTACTTCGACCCGCGCACGGGCGCGCCGCTGGGGGCGGGAGGCTTCTCATTCAGCGCAGCCGTCGTGCTCGACCTGCTGCAAACAAAAGGGAAGCCCGCGTTTTAAACGAGCTTCCCAGGCTGGGGTGGGGCGTGGAGTTCGATGCTGGGGCTCCTCGTGGGAGCGCCCATATGGTAGCACGTCTGTGAGAAATGCACAACATCTGGAGATCTTGGGGAAAAGAGCGGCTAAAGCCCGCCTCCTACTTGCTAGGACGAGTAGACATAAAGCTGATATCATGAATAACAGTTTCGACATTTAAGGAGGCACCAATTTGGGCACTCTTCTACTCATCGTTCTGATCGTCCTCCTGCTCGCCGTCCTGATCGGCGGCGGAGGCTACACGTACCGCCGGTACTACGGCGGAGGCTACGGGCCCGGCGGCGGTGAGGTCGTGGAGGGCGGCGGTGGCGGCGGTGCCGCGGCCGCGTTGGCCCTGCTCATCCTGGCCGTGCTGGTGATCCTGTTCCTGCTCTGGGCGGGCTTCAGCGCACGCTGGTTCTTCCCGAGCACCACGACGACTACGACGACCAACAACAACACCACCGTCACCCAGACGGCCCCGAGCAGCGCACCCTCGGCGGCGGCGTCGCACAGCCCGTAACGATCTAGCTAGTAGTAGCGCGGAAGGGCGCTGGTTACGGCCAGCGCCCTTTCATATGCCTCCTCCGCCAGAGCGCCGGCGACCGGTCCCAGGAGCCGCTGGCGCAGCGTGCGCCTGGGCCCTAGCCAGCGGGTGCGCCGGGCCACGCCCGCCAGGCGCGCCGCCTCGTCGATAGCGTCCTGGAAGGTGCCGAGGGCATCCGCCAGGCCCGCGGCCACGGCCTGCCGGCCCGTGAAGACCTCGCCGGTGGCCAGCTCCCGGAGGCGCTGCGGGTTCATCGACCGGCCGGCGCTGACGCGGTCCAGGAACATGGCGTAGTACTCCTCGACCAGGGCCTGCTCCTTGGCCTCCTCCTCTTCTGTGGGCGGGCGCCAGAAGGCCCCCATGTCTTTCAGCCGGTCGCTCTTGGCCACGTTGACGGCCAGGCCGATGCGCTGCATCAGCTCGTAGGCGAGCGGGCGCACCGAGATCACGCCGATCGAGCCCACGAGCGCGGCCGGCTGCACGATGAAACGACGCGCGGCCGCCGCGATGAGGTAGCCGCCCGAGGCGCACAGGTTGCCGGTGAAGGCCACCACGGGCTTCTCGGCGGCCACCTTCCGCAGGGCCTCGTGGATGTAGTCGGAGGCGGAGGCCGACCCGCCGCGGGAATCGATGTCGACGGCCACGGCCTTGAGCCGCCGGGAGCGGCGGATGCCCTCCAGCACCGGCACCCAGTCGTGGGCCCGGATGCCGACGCCGATCGTGCCCTCCATGCGCAGCAGCGCCACCGGCCTCGAACGCAGCATCACCGTATTCTGTCCCGGCGGTGAGTGACCCGATTCCGTTCGACATGGAGCCGATGCTGGCGGCGCCGCTGCCACCCGGTCAGATGCCCGGTGGTCCTGGACGGCGAGATCATCGTGGCCGGTCCCTCCGGCCTCGACTTCGACGCCCTTCAGCAGCGCATCCACCCGGCCGAGTCGCGGGTCCGCACGCTGGCCGAGCGCACGCCCTCCCGGTTCGTGGCTTTCGACGTGATCGCGCTCGAGGGTGAAGATCTGCGCAAAGAGCCGCTGAACCGGCGGCGGGTGCGTTTGGAGACGCTGCTCGCGAGCGCCCGGCCGCCGATCCATCTGACGCCCTACACGCGCTCGGCGGCGGTGGCCGCCGAGTGGTTCAACCAGTTCGAGGGGGCGGGCCTGGACGGCGTCATCGCCAAGTCCTGGGACTCGCCGTACGTGCCCGGCAAGCGCCTGTGGGCCAAGATCAAGCACCAGCGCACCGCCGACTGCGTGGTCCTGGGCTGGCGCTGGGACAAGTACGGGAAAACGCTGGGCTCGCTGCTGCTCGGCCTCTACGACGACGGCGGCAATCTCCACTACGTGGGCCACACCTCATCCTTCGACGCGGCCACCCGCAAGGAGCTGCTCAAGAAGCTGGAACCGCTGCGCCAGGAGCCGACGGCGGAGGAGATGGGCCGCCGGCCCGGCGGGCTCAGCCGCTGGTCACGCGGGCGCGACTCGATGGACTGGCAGGGCATCCGCCCCGAGCTGGTGTGCGAGGTCGCCTACGAGAAACTCCAGAGCGGGGAGCGCTTTCGCCACGCAGCCCGGTTCCTGCGCTGGCGCGTTGACAAGAAGCCCGGCGATTGCGGCTTCGACCAGGTCGAGTCACCCGCCGCTTTCGATCTCGACTCCATCTTCGCGGTACGGGGGTAACGCCGCCAGCGCGGGACCTCCCGGGCCGTAGTAGCGAATCGCCGCCCGGCCCAGCGCCGTCACGGCCAGCCAGTCGAAGCCGGCGCCGGCGGCCATGCCCACGGCCAGCGGCGCCACCCGGACCACGGCACCTACGGCACGCCGCCCGAGCACCCGGCTCAAAACCCGGCCCACCAGGTGGGTGCTGGGTCCGGTCAGGGTGCGCGCGGGCAAGGTCCGCAGCGCGGCCACGGTCATGCGCTCACCGCCGGCGACCAGCACGTTCTCGCGGAGCTTGACCGCGCCGCCGGCCAGGCCGACCACCAGCAGGGCCTCCAGCAGACGTTCGTCCGAGCCTGCCAGCTCGTGGCCGTAGACGATCGCGATCGCCAGCACCAGCTCGGTCTCCTGCTCGAGGGCATAGAGGCCCTGGCTGGTCACGGTGCCGAGCGCGATCAGCGTGCCCAGCCCCGGCGCGATAGCGGCGGCCCCGCTGGCCGCGCCGGTGGTAGCGATCCGGCGTCGGGTCCTGGCGATCAGCCGCCGCGCGAGCTCGTCGGGGGAGTCGAAAGGATGCTCGGCGCCCAGCTTTTCCACCCGCTCCCGGATCGCCGGCTCCCGGCTGCGCAAGGCCGCGGCCAGCGCGTTCAGGACCGGGCGCAGCTGGGCGGGCAGGGAATCGAGGTCCATCCAGGTCCAGCGTAGCCTTGAGGGGGTGGGCAAGCCG
>VBEO01000106.1 GCA_005881825.1 Chloroflexota bacterium
GGCTGAGCTGAGCGACCGCGTCGCGATGCGCCCCGGCCTGCTGCGAGGCCCGCGCTGCCAGGACCAGCCAGGAGCACGCCGCCGTCTCATCCCCGGCCGCCAAGCAGTGGGTGGCCAGGGTCAGCGGAGGGGCGCTGCCGGCCAGGCGAGCTGCAAGCTCCGCGTGGAGCTGGCGGCGGCGGCGCCAGGGTATGGCCTCGTAGACCGCGTCCCGCACGAGTGAGTGGCTGAAGGCCAGGCCTCCATCCCCCAGCTCCACGAGCAGGCCCGTGGCGGTGAGCCTGCTGAGATCTTCGACGCCAAAGGAGGCCAGCACAGCGTCCGTGGCTGCGCCGGCCGCGACTGCTGCCACGGCCAGGCCGTCTCTGTCGCCACGAGCCAGACGGTCGACCCTCTGCAGGATGACCTCGCGCACGGCTTCTGGCACGGGCATTGAGGCCTCCCGGTCGAGTTCGTAACCGGCGTCTCCCTGGCGCAGTGAGCCGCCCTCGACCAGGCTCGCGGCCAACTCTTCGACGTAAAAGGGCAGCCCCTCCGTGCGTTCGTGCACGGCCGCAGCCAGGAGCGGACTGACGCTTCCGGCCAGGCGCATCTCCAGGAGGTCTCTGGTGGCCTCGCCATCGAGCGGTTCCAGCGTCAGCTCGAACAGCTCGCCGCTACGTTTGAGGCGAGCCCGCAGCTCGCGGACCGGATGAGCGCGCGGCACGCCCTCGGTGCGGTAGGTGGCGATCACGATGGCGGGCACTCGCGGCAGCAGCTCGGCCAGGAAGCCGAGCGCGTCGAGGGTGGCGGCGTCCGCCCAGTGGAGATCATCGATCAGGATGGCGAGAGGCCGGTCACTGGCAATTTCGGTCAGGACGGTGGCAACGGCCTCATGGATGATGGCCTGGTCGGCTTCGACCGGCCTTTCGCGCGGGCCCAGCTCAGGCAGGATCGCGGCCAGGGCGCTTCGAAGGACCGCATTCTCGGTGTCGGCTTGGCCAGCCCGCATCGCCGAGCGGAGGACGGCCGCAATCGGCGCGTAGGCCGGCGCGGGCGTTTCGGTGGAGCGGGCCTCGAGCAGCCACAGCCCGCTCTCCGCGACCGCGGCCCGGGCCAGCGCCGTCTTGCCGACGCCGGCCTCGCCGCGGATCAGTACCAGCCCGCCCTCGCCCTCCCGCGCTGCGGCCGCCCGCGAGCGCAGCTCCGCCAACTGCGCTCCGCGACCGACCAGCGAGGCTGCCATAGCAGGAGGCGGCTAGGGTAGCTGCCGGATCAGACTTGCGCGACCGCCAGGCCCTGTTCCTTCCAGGCTTTGAAACCTCCGTCGAGGTGGGCGGCTCTGCCGTAACCCAAGGTCGAGAGCATGTCGCAGGCCAGCGCGGAACGGCCGCCGGAAGCGCAATGCAAGATGATCCGCTGCTCAGGATCGAACTCGGTCCGGTGGTAGGGGCTCGAGGGATCGGCGTAGAACTCGAGCATCCCCCTCGGTGCATGGATGGCGCCCGGGATTACGCCGTTGGCCGTCCGCTCCTCGGGCTCGCGGAGGTCGACGAGGACAGCCTCGCCCTGCTCCAACTCGGCCGCGAGCTGCGCCGGCGTGATGTTATCGATCCGGCTCTTGGCCTCCGCGACCATCTGGGCTGCGGTTTTCGGGGTCGTCGCGTTCATCTGGTACCTCCGTGCAAGGACATTGATGGCACCGAATCTAGGAGGCGAGGTACGGCGCTAGCGTCCGGGGTTCTACCGTATTTTTCGGATCCGGACCCCGTGCGCCTGGTCTAGGAGGTGCCGGCGCGGGTGATCCAGTGGGGCGTGCCGGAGGCTCGGCCCGCCGCCGCGGCGGGACTCCTCTCGGCCTCGGTCTCAGCCTTCAGCACGGTTTCCAGGAACAGGCGCAGCTCCTCTTCTGTAAGACGCCGTGCTCGGCCTCCCTTTCTCGACCAGCAAGCCGATTGGTGGGCCCGGGTGGCTTCGATCCACCGACCAGCCGATTATGAGTCGGCCGCTCTAACCAGGCTGAGCTACGGGCCCCCAGCACGGATTGTCGGCGACCCGACGGCCGCCCGACGGCTCGACGTCTTTTCGGCGTAAGGGGGTTCGGAACCCGGCCGCCTCCCTTAACGTCGGCCGCCGTGTCCGCGCAGCTTCAGCCCCAGATCTCCGAAGACGGCACGTGGTATTGGGACGGCGCCCAGTGGTGCTCCCTCCTGTCGCCCGACGGCCAGTCGGTGTGGAACGGCAGCGCGTGGGTACCACTAGCCCCGTCGGCCCAGGCCGCGGCTGCAGCCCCGGCCCCCGACCAGCCTTCCTGGCTCCCGGCCGAGAACTGGCACGAGGTCAAGCAGCGCATCGACCCCGAGCCAGAGCCCGCCATGGCAACTGGCGCCGCCCCGGTCGCCGAACTCTACGCCCCACCTGGCAGCGCGACCCCGGCGCCGTCCGTCAGGCTCACCGACATCATCCCGGCCGAGCGGATGGCGCCCATCGCCTTGGTTCTGATCGGCGCCATCGTGGCCGGGGTCTACGGCTGGACGCACCGGCCCCAGCCGGAGCCGCCGGTGATCCTGGTGGCCAGTCACGCCAAGCTCGTCTACCACACGGGCGACACGCTTCGGTTCTCGGTCACCACCGATCAGCACGGCCAGGACACCGGTCCTGACGGCCACCCGGACGACGACTACGCCAAGATCACCGCGGTCGAAGACTGGCGGGTGATCAAGGTCGACGCAGACGGAACCACCACGGTCGGGGTCAAATTCGAGAGCGCGAGGGGGGAGATCGACGGTGGCCCGATCGGCTTCAACGCCGCCCGCGCGAAGGAGGCGATTCTGGTCGTCAAGCCTGACGGCCGCGTCACCTCGGGCGGCACCAACGGCACAGCCGGCGGTAAGCCCACCAACAGCGTCCCCGCCTCGGACCAGTTCTTTTCGGTGCTGCCCGACCACGACGTCAAGAAGGGCGACAGCTGGGCCGCCTCATGGACCCGTCCCAATCCGCTCGGCACCGGCACCGCCACCTACAACACCGTCAGCACCTTCACGGGCTACGACACCCTCCAGCAGTTCGGCCAGTCGGCCGTCATTCACTCCACCGCCCACCTGCCCATCGACATGGGCCTCAACATCCGGGCCCTCTTGGAGCTGACCGGGGACGACACCACCGGCATCCCAGAGGCCGCCACGGTTCAGTACAAGGGCGAATCGGACGATGAAATGACGACGTACGTCGACATGAATTCGCGTCTGCCCGTGCACATGCTGGACGTCAGCAACTTCACGTTCCAGATGACCTTCCAGGGCCTGCCCAACACCCCGGCCTTTGCGCCGCTTCAAGGCACGTTCAAGTGGGCCGGGCACCAGTCCGGCTCCATGGACCTGCTCGACCTGCCTAAGTCGCCGAGCCCGAAGACCGCCTAGCGGTCAGCCGCGACCGTGCTCGCGGACGGCACAGTCCTCCGAGCAGTAAGTGACACCGCCCGCGATCACCCCACTGCCGTCGTTCTCGGTCCATTCGGCGAGCGGTTTGCCGCAGGAAGGGCAGTTCTCGGGAAGGTCTGCGGGTTCGACTGCCATGTCTCCACCCTACTCCCGCGGTACCGTTTTCTGGCAATGCGCGAACCTGGGACGCTGATCCTGCTTCGCCACGGCGAGAGCACCTGGAACGCCTCCAACCAGTTCACCGGATGGCATGACGTCCCTCTCTCCGACTGGGGGCGCCAGGAAGCGGTCGAGGCGGCTCGGCTGCTGGCGGAAGCCGGGTTGGAGCCGGAAGTCGTCCACACCTCGGTGCTGACGCGCGCCATCCAGACCGCGGACCTGACGCTGGAGGCGATGGGCCGGCTCTGGCTGCCGGTGCGCCGCTCCTGGCGCCTCAACGAGCGCCACTACGGCGCGCTGCAGGGTCTGAACAAGGCCCAGACGGCCGCCCAGTACGGCGAGGCCCAGGTCAAGATTTGGCGCCGCAGCTACGACGTGCCGCCGCCCGCCCTCGAGCCGGACGACGAGCGCCATCCGCGCCACGATCCACGCTATGCCGAGCTGCCGCCCGACTTGCTGCCGCCCACCGAATGCCTGAAGGACGTTGTCGGGCGCATGTTGCCCTACTGGTACGACGCCATCGTCCCCGACCTGCTCCGTCACG
>VBEO01000107.1:0-1539 GCA_005881825.1 Chloroflexota bacterium
AGCCGTTGCCGTTGGCGGATCGATCGGCGGCGGCACTGACCACCGGCGCGGTCTTGTCGATGTTGAGGCCGCTGACAGTGGCCGATGAGGTGTTGTCCGCAGCGTCGACGGCCGTTCCGACGACCGCCTGAGCCGCGCCCTCGCCGAGCTTGCTGGGCGGCGAGCAGCTGACCACGCCCGAGAGTCCGTCCGCGCACTGGAAGCTGACGGTGACGTCGGCGTTGTACCAGCCGCCGGCGTTCGGCGCCCGGTCGGGGGCGCCCGAGATCGTTGGCGGCGTCTGGTCGACGTTGATGCGGCTGACCACGGTGCCGGCCGCGTTGCCGGCCTTGTCGTTGGCGACTCCGCTCACCGACTGCCCACCGCCCTCACCGAGGGTGACCGGAGTCGAACACCCGGCGACGCCCGAGAGCGTGTCGCCGCAGGTGAAGGCGACGGTGACCTCGGCCCTGTACCAGCCCCTGGCGTTGGCAGCGCGGTCGGGGGCGCCCGAGATGCTGGGCGCGGTCTCGTCGATGTTGAGAGGACCGACGCGGTCGGAGCTGGTGTTGCCCGCCAGGTCGGTGGCGGTGCCGTTCACGAACTGACCGGCGCCCTCGTGCAGCGTGCTGGGAGCCGGGCAGCCGCCGCTGGGATCGATGCCCGAGAGCAGGTCCGAGCACTGGAAGCCGACGCTGACGTCGGCCTTGTACCAGCCGTTGGCGTTGGCCGCCCGATCGGGGGCGCCGCTGATCGTCGGCGGGGTCTCGTCCACGTTGAGATTGCCCAGGCTGGTGGAGGCCTGGTTGCCGGCCACGTCCAGGGCGGTCCCGGCGGCCGTCTGGGCCGCGCCCTGGCTCAGAGTCTGGGCGGCCGGGCAGCTGGCGATCCCGGACAGGGTGTCGCCGCAGGTGAAGCCGACGGTGACGTCGTCCCGGTACCAGCCGTGCGCGTTCGCCGGGCGGTCGGGCGCAGCGCTGATCGTCGGCGGCGTCTTGTCGAGGTTGATCGTCACGCTGACACTCGCCTTGTTGCCGGCGTTGTCCAGCGCAGTGCCGGTCGCCACCTCGCCCGCCGCCTCGACCGACACGGTTTGCGGGTCGGGGCAACTGGCAATGCCGGAGGTGGCGTCGCCGCAGGTGAAGGTCACCTTCACGTCGTGGTTCAGCCAGCCGGCGCCGTTGGGCAGCTCGTCCAGCGAGTAGCCGATGGTCGGGGGCGTCTGGTCCACCTCGATCCGCGCCGTGTGATGAACCTCTTCGTTGCCGGCCTTGTCGACGCTCCAATAGATGAGGTCGTGAACGCCGTCCGCCGCGATTGACACGCTCGTGCCCGCGACCGCCGCATGACCGTCCAGGCCGAAGTAGGTGGCGGCGACGCCGGACAGGTCGTCGGTGGCAGCGAGCGACACGGTCACCGGTGCGCTGCTCCAGCCGCTGGGGACCCCGGACGCGGTCGTGACCGGCGCCCGGCGGTCGACGTTGATGCCGGCGACGGTGGCGCTGGAGCTGTTCCCCGCCAGATCGGCAACCGAGGCAGAAGCCGAAAGGTTGGCGCCGC
>VBEO01000107.1:1584-4561 GCA_005881825.1 Chloroflexota bacterium
AGCTGCCGTCGCGGCGTTGCCCGCCTTGTCCGCAACCGTGACCGGCCCCGCGCCCAGGTTGGTACCTTCGCCGCTGATGACGGTGTCCGCCGGGCACGTCCCGTCCACGCCTGAAAGCGCGTCACTGCAGACCCACTGCATGGCGACGTCCCCGCTGTACCAGCCGTTCGCGTTCGCGGCCGGATAGGTGGGCGTGATGACGGGAGGGGTCAGATCGATGTTCACATCCGTCACCGCCGCCAGGCTGCTGTTGCCGGCGTTGTCGGTCGCGGTGCCGTTGACGCTCTGGCCGGCGCCCTCGCTGCTGAGGACGGTGGACGCGGGCGTGCAGCTCGCGATCCCTGATTCGGCGTCCGCGCAGCTGAAGGTGACCGTGACCGCAGTGTTGTTCCAGCCGCTCGAGTTCGCCGCCGGCGTCCGGGCGCCAGCGATCGCGGGTGGGATGTTGTCGATCTTGATGGTGATCGTGTTCTGGGCCTGACTGCGGTCCTCGCTGTTGCCCGCCTTGTCGGTGCTCCAGAAGTTGATGGTGTGGACGCCCCCGGCGGCATAGCTGAAGGCCTGGGCGTATGCCTGTGGCGACCCGCCGTCGATGGCGTAGAAGCTGGTGTCCAGCCCGGAGAGGCTGTCGGTCGCCGACAGGGTCACGGTGACCGCACCCGCATACCAGCCGCTGGCCAGCGGCGCGGGCACGCTCGAGGTCGTCACCGGCGGCGTGCGATCGATCTTCACTGAAGCGGTGCCGGTGCCGGTGTTTCCGGCATTGTCGGACACCGACGCCGACGCGGAGAGCGCTGGACCTTCGCCCGTGATCGTGCTGTCGGCCGGGCAGGAGCCGGCGACTCCCGACAGCGGGTCCGCGCAGGTCCAGTGGATGGTGACATCGGTCTGATACCAGCCGTTCGAGTTCGACGGCGTGGTGGCCGCTCCCGTGACGGTCGGGGGCGTCTTGTCGATGCTTATCGATCCCACGGTCGCCGATGCGGAGTTGCCGGCGGCGTCCGTGGCGCTGCGCGTAACGGACTGGCCGGCGCCCTGGGTCGAGACGGTCACGGCCGCGGGGCACGAGCCCAGGCCCGACAGCGCATCCGAGCAGGTGAAGGAGACGATGACGTCGCTGTTGTTCCAGCCGCTCGAGTTCGGCGCGGGGGTTCGGGAGCCCGTGATCGCCGGCGGCGTCTTGTCGATGCTCACCGTGGTGGAGTCGGCGGCACTGTTCCCCGCGCTGTCGGTCGCGGTGCCGCTCACCGGCTGGTTCAGTCCCTCCGTGCTCACGGTTTGAGGAGCTGTGCAGGTCGCGATGCCGGAGAGGGCATCGGCGCAGGTGAACGTCACGGTGACGCTGGTGTTGTTCCAGCCCGCGCCGTTGGGCACCGGGCTGTGCGTGTCGCTGATGCTCGGTGGCGTCTTGTCGATCTTGATGGCGGCCGACTTTGCGGATTCGGTGTTGCCGGCTTTGTCAGTACTCCAGTAGCTGAGGTTGTGAATGCCCTCGGTGGACATCGTGAAGGGCACCGAGTAGGTGGTCTGGGAGCCGCCGTCAATCGTGTAGAACGTCGTCTGCACGCCGGACAGGTTGTCGCTGGCCGCAAGGCTCACCGTGACGCTGGTGTTGTTCCAACTGTTGGGCGCGGTGGCGACCGTGGTCGGGGCCGTCTTGTCGATGTTGACCGCCGGGCTGGATTGTGCCGACGCGGTGTTGCCGGCCAGGTCGCTCACCGACGTGGAGGCGGTCAAACCGGTGCCTTCGCTGGCGATGGTGCCGTTGGCCGGACAGCCGCCCGAGATGCCAGACAGCGCATCGGTGCAGGTCCAATGAACGGCAACGTTGGCGTTGTACCAGCCGGCCGTGTTGGGCGAAGTCGTGGGCGCGCCCGACAGGGTGGGTGGCGCTTCGTCGATGTTGACCCCCGACACCGTTGTACTCGAGGAGTTGTCGGCGTTGTCGACGGCGGTGCCGGTCACCGTCTGATTGGCGCCCTGGCTCGAGAGCGTCGTCGGTCCGGAGCAGGACTTGACACCGGAAAGAGCGTCGGAGCAGGTGAAGCTGACGGTGACGCTGGTGTTGTTCCAGCCGTTGGCGTTGGGCGCCGGCGCGCGGCTACCTGTGATCGTGGGCAGGGTCCTGTCGAGCTTGACGCTGACCGAGCCGCTGCCCGTGTTGCCGAGCCGGTCGGCCGCCGTCGACGAGAAGCTCTTGCCGGCCGTGTCCGCCGATTGGGATGCGGTCGCCGGGGTCGGACCGCTGGCCACACCTGAGCCCGCATCGGTCGCCGCCCAGTTAATGGTCACGACGGAGTTGTCCCAGCCGGCCGCGTTGGGTGATGGACTGACGTTGCCGGTCACCGCGGGGCCCGTGTTGTCGAGCGTGAAGCTTGCGGTCGTCACAGCCTCGTTCCCGTTGCATTTGTTGTTGTTGAAGTTCGAGTTGGCCGTCACGGTGACGGTCTGAGCGCCGTCGCCGGCGCCGGCCGTGTATCCGAAGACCCAGCTGGTCTGCCCGGCCGCGTTCTGCTGATGGCCCGCCAGAGCTCCGGTGACTTCGACGCACTCGGTGTTGCTGCTGGTGTTGACCGTGAGCGTGACGGCGCCGCCGCTTTTGGCGTAGAGCGTTCCACCGGAAACCACGGTTCCATTGCCACCAGTGAAGACGGCGCTCTTGATGGTGGCGCCGTTGGTCGCCAGTGCGGTCGCAGGAGGCAATCCAGGCACGAGCATGCCGGCGAGGATTGCCAAGGTGGCTGCCGCATGCGCACACTGCCGAAGACGTTTTCCAGCCGGTGGCAGCGATCTGAGCGCGGGTATACGCGGCCGGCGGTTGCGGGTCACCAAGGCTTTCTGTCTGTCTCCCCTGAATCCGAGAATCCGTCTGGACCCTACGTGCTCGGCACCAAGGCCGACTATGGATCAGTGTCCTGTCTCACCCAGGACATATCTCCCAGACGTCGGGAGGGAACCGAAGAGATTTCGCGTCGTT
>VBEO01000108.1 GCA_005881825.1 Chloroflexota bacterium
CTCGCTGGAGAAGCAGGCCCGGACCGACGGCTTTCGCTGGGTGTTCGGCAACCCACCCGACATCGGCGGTCGCTACAGCGCGCTCTCCTACTTTGGGCTGGTGCCGGGCGCCGTCTCGGGTGTCGACGTGGGTGAGCTGTTGGATCGTGCCGCCGAGATGGCGCACTCCTGCGATGCGAGCGTGCCGGCCGAAGAGAATCCGGGTGTCTGGCTAGGTGCGGTGATGGGCACCCTGGCGCGAGCGGGCAGGGACAAGCTCACTCTCCTGGTGACGCCCAAGGTGCGCACCTTCGGCTACTGGCTCGAGCAGCTGATCGCGGAGTCGACCGGCAAGCAGGGCACCGGCATCGTGCCCGTCGAAGGCGAGCCGGTGGGCAAGCCCGCGGTGTACGGCGACGACCGGCTCTTCGTGCACGTGCGGATGGACAGCGATCCGGACGACACCCGGGTGCGGGCGCTGGAGAAGGCCGGCCAGCCGGTGGTCACATTGACGCTGCGCGACAAGCTGGACCTCGGCGGCGAGTTCCTGCGCTGGGAGATCGCGACCGCGGTCGCCGGCTCGATCCTGGGCATCGACGCCTTCGACCAACCCAACGTGCAGGAGTCGAAGGACAACACCAAGAAGGTGCTGGCCGGCTGGCAGAAGTCCGGCAAGCTGCCGGCGGCCGAAACCGCATCCGCGGCGGAGGGCGGCCGGGCGATCGCAGCCGCGCTGCGCAAGGCCAAGAAGCACGCCTACGTCGCCTTCATGGCCTATACCGCGACCACGCCGGTCTCCGAGCGAGCGGCGGACCGGCTGCGGGAGCTGGTCCGCGACCACACGAAGTTCGCCACCACCTGGGGCTACGGGCCGCGTTTCCTGCACTCGACCGGCCAGCTGCACAAGGGCGGGCCGAGGACCGGCGTCTTCGTCCAGGTCGTGCAGGAGGACGCGCGCGACGCCGCCATCCCGGGCCAGCCCTTCTCGTTCTCCACCCTGAAGCAGGCGCAGGCCCTGGGCGACTTCCAGTCGCTCAGCTCCCGGGGCTACCCGGTGGCGCGAATCACTCTCGGCCGTCGACCCACGGAGGGCTGGAAGCAGCTGGTCGACTCGGTGCAGCGAAGCCTCTAGCCCGTGGAGATGGGCATGGTCGGTCTGGGACGGATGGGCGGCAACATGTCGCTGCGGTTGATGAAGCGCGGCCACCGGATGGTCGTCTACGACCGCTCCGAAGACGCGATCAAGGCCCAGGAGGAGGCCGGCGCCACCGGCGGCCGCTCACTACAGGAGTTCGTGACCGCCTTCCAGGACAAGCCGCGCGTGATGTGGGTGATGGTGCCGGCCGGCCCGCCCACCACCGAAACGATCTCCGAGCTCGCCAACCTGGGCGAGCCCGGCGACATCATCATCGACGGCGGCAACACCAATTGGAAGCTGGCGCTGGGCGACGCCGAGGTGGTGAAGGGCAAGGGCATGCACTACCTGGATGCCGGCACCTCGGGCGGGATCTGGGGCCTGCAGTACGGCTACTGCCTGATGGTCGGCGGTGAGGAGTCGGCCTACAACCACTGCCTGCCGCTGCTCAAGGACCTGGCGCCCGAGGACGGCGGCCTGGTCCACACCGGTCCCGAGGGCTCCGGGCACTTCGTGAAGATGGTCCACAACGGCGTCGAGTACGGCCTCATGCAGGCCTACGCAGAAGGCTTCCAGATCATGAAGCTCTCCCGGCACTTCCCGGGCATGGACATGCAGGCGATCGCCGAGGCCTGGCGCACCGGCTCCGTTGTGCGGTCCTGGCTCCTGGACCTCATCGCTGACGGACTCTCCAAAGACCCGCAGCTGGCGCAGGTCAAGGGCTACGTGCAGGACACCGGCGAGGGCCGCTGGACCGTGGAGGCGGCGATCGAGGAGGCGGTGCCCGCACCCACCATCACCACCGCGCTGTTCGAAAGATTCCGCTCGCGGATGGAAGACACTTTCGCCGACAAGCTGCTGGCGATGATGCGCAACCAGTTCGGCGGCCACCAAGCGCAAGCTGCTGCCCTCGATCTACAACCTGGCGCGCCAGCGCCTGCTGCCGCCCGGGTTCGTGGTCGTGGGCGCGGCCATGGACGACCTCTCAGAGGACGATTTCCGGGGCCGCGCGAAGGACTCGGTGACCAAGTTCTCGCGCACGCAGCCGGTGGACGAGGAGGTGCTGAAGAGCTTTCTCGGCAACCTGTTCTACGTCCCCTGCAAGTTCGACGACGCCGAGGCCTTCAAGCGCCTCAAGTCGCGCCTGGACGAGCTCGAGAACCAGCGCCATACGGGCGGCAACGCGGTCTTCTACTGCGCTGTTCCGCCTCCCGTCTATCCGCAGCTGGTTACGCAGCTGGGCGCCTGCGGCTTAGCGCGCGAGGAGCGGGGCTACCGCCGGATCATCATCGAGAAGCCGTTCGGCACCGACCTGAAGTCGGCGCGCGAGCTCAACACGCAGCTCCAGAAGGTCTTCCGGGAGGACAACGTCTACCGGATCGACCACTACCTGGGCAAGGAGACCGTGCAGAACATCATGGTCTTCCGCTTCGCCAACTCCATCTTCGAGCCGGTCTGGAACTGCAACTTCGTCGATTCGATCCAGATCACCGTCGGCGAGGAGCTGGGCGTCGAGGGGCGCGGCGGCTACTACGACCAGGCAGGGGCCCTGCGTGACATCGTGCAGAACCACGCACTGCAGCTGGTGACGCTGACGGCGATGGAACCGCCGGTCGCCTTCGACGCGACCAGCGTGCGCGACGAGAAGGTGAAGGTCCTGCGCGCGGTCCGGCCGCTGGAGGTGAGCGAGATGGCGGCGCACACCGTGCGCGGCCAGTACGCGGGTGGTTTCGTCCTGGGCCAGGAGGTCCCCGGCTATCGCCAGGAGCCGTCGGTGAAACCGGACTCGGAAACCGAGACTTTCGCCGCGGTCAAATTCCAGGTCGACAACTGGCGTTGGGCGGGGGTGCCTTTCTACGTGCGCAGCGGCAAGCGCATGCCCAAGCGCGTGACCGAGATCCGCGTGCAGTTCAAGCGCCCGCCGCACCTGACCTTCGGCCGCGAGCAGATTAGGGAAACCCAGCCCAACGCGCTGGTTTTGAGGATCCAGCCGGAAGAGGGGATCTCGTTGAAGTTCAGCGCCAAGGTGCCCAGCGGCGGCATCCGCCTGCGCACTGTGAACATGGACTTTCTCTACTTGAGCTCCTTCGTCGCCGACGCTCCGGATGCCTACGAGCGGCTGCTGGTCGACTGCATGCTCGGGGATCCCACGCTCTTCACTCGCTCCGACGAGGTGGAGCAGGCCTGGACCTTCGTGGATGCGATCGAGGCCTCTTGGCGGGACGGCAAGCCGCCGCTGGAGACGTACAAAGCAGGGACGTGGGGACCGAAGGGTGCCGACCGGCTGCTGGAGGTTGACGCGCGCAGGTGGGCGGTGCCGTGATCCGGATGCACCCGCGGCACCCGGACCAGGTGCGCAGCGCCGACTGGCACGAGCGCGGCGTCACGCTCAACGAAGTGCTGGCCGAGGTGACGGGCATGCATGCCCAGCTGGCGCGGCGGGACGCCGGCGACGACTCGCTGCCGCACCCGCGCAACTGCTGCCTGAACCTGGTGGCGATCGCGGACGACGACGAGGAGGCGCGGCTGGCGGAGCACGTGGGCCAGGCCCTTTCAGCGCACCACCCGCTGCGCCAGCTGCTGCTCGAGCTGGAGCCCGCGCAGAACGTCGACCGCCTCGACGCCTGGCTGCACAGCGAGGCTCACCAGACGCCGGACGGCATGCCCGTCCAGTTCGAGCGGATCCGGCTGAAGGTCACCGGCGCCGGCACCCAACGGATCGACAGCCTGGTGCCGCCGCTCTTGGTGCCCGAGGTGCCGACCTGCCTCTGGTGGCTGGGCAACCCGCCGGTGTCGGATGAGGCCTTCCTGCGTCTGCTGGAGTTGAGCGACCTGCTGGCGGTCGACTCGGCCACCTTCGAGCGGCCGTTCCTGGTGACGCTGGAGCTGGCCGGCCTGGCCGACGCAGTCAGGCGCCCGGTGCCCATCAACGACTTCCACTGGGCGCGGCTGCAGCCCTGGCGGGAGCTGGTGGCGCAGTTCTTCCAGCCGGCCGAGCGGCGTGGATTCCTACGGGGCCTGAACGCCGTCGGCGTCGACTACGCCGGCGAGGGCCGCGGCAACCGGGTGGCGGCGGCGCTGCTGGTGGGCTGGATGGCGTCGGCGCTGGGCTGGCGGCTGCAGCGGGCGGCGGCCGGGAGCGGCGGCGTCGTGGCTGCCTTCTACGCGGATGCCCAGGACCGGACGGTGGAGGTGCACCTGCGCTCCGTGCCGGCCGCGGCGCTGGCGGCGGGCGAGCTGGCGGCGGTGCGCGTCGAGTCGGCCGCCGGCGGGCGAGTGTCGGCTTTTGCCGCCGAGCGTTCGGGCGCCGACCACCAGCGGGTGGAGGTGCGCATCGATATCGGCGAGTCGGAGACCCTGACCGAGCGGCTGCCGCTGCAAACGCCGGCCCCGGTCGAGCTGCTGGTCGAGATGCTGAACCAGCGGCCGGATCAGGTCTACATGCGCTCTCTGGGCGCCGCCGCCGACCTCCTGAAGGCTTTCCGCTAGGTGCCGCGCTTCGACGTGCTGCCCGATGCTTCGGCGGTGGCTCAGGCGGCTGCCTCCACGGTCCGCGACGCCCTGGCCGGCGGGGCGCGCACGCTGGTGCTCGCCGGTGGCTCGACCCCGGCCGCGGCCTACCGCGAGCTGGCCGGGATGGATGTGACGTGGGGCCGGGTCACAGTGCTCTTCGGCGACGAGCGCTGTGTGCCTCCGGCCGACCCCGCTTCCAACTACCGGATGGCGCGAGAGACGCTGCTCTCCCATGTCGATCCCGCGTCCGTCCACCGGATGCCGGCCGAGCTTGGCCCGGACGAGGGAGCTGCCGCCTACGAGGAGGTGGTGGCGGCGCTGCAGCCACTGGACGTGGTGCTGCTGGGAGTGGGGGAGGACGGGCATACGGCCTCGCTCTTCCCCGGGAGCCCAGCGGTGGAGGCGCCGGGCCTGGTGGTCGGGGTGCGGGGAGCCCCGAAGCCGCCGCCCGAGCGGGTCTCGTTGACACTGCGCGCGCTGCGCGCCGCCCGCATGGTGCTGTTGCTGGCCACCGGTTCTGCCAAGGCGGAGGCGGTGCGGCAGGCTCGCGCGGGCACGGTGCCCAGCGGGATGATCGAGCAGGCGCGCTGGCTGCTCGACACCGAGGCCGACGGGCAGCCGTCGTGAAGGTGGAGATCGCGCCCTCGGTCCTCTCGGCCGACTTCGGCCGTTTGGCCGAGCAGGTACACGAGGCGGAGGCGGCGGGTGCCGACCGCATCCACTTCGACGTCATGGACGGGCATTTCGTGCCCAACCTCTCGATGGGACCGCCTGTGCTTGCTGCGGTGCGGGCGACCACCACTCTGCCTATCGAGGCCCACCTGATGGTGGAGCGGCCGGAGCTGTTCCTGGAGGCTTTCGCCGAGGCGGGCGCCGACGTAATCGAGGTTCAGGTCGAAGCGACCTACCAGCTCTACCGCGTTCTGACGCGGATCGTCGAGCTGGGCAAGAGGGCCTGCGTTGCGCTCAACCCGGCCACCCCGGTTGAGGCCTTGCGCGAGGTTCTGCCGTACTGCTCGGAGATCAACGTGATGACCGTGG
>VBEO01000109.1 GCA_005881825.1 Chloroflexota bacterium
TCACGAAGTACACGGCGCCGGCGTGGTAGCCGAAGTGCGCGATCGCACGCTGGGCGGCGCTGTCGATGTCCGCATCTACCGGGGAGGAGGGCACCGCGGTGGTGTCCACCCAGGATCCCTTCCATTCGGCGGTGGGGTTGCCGGCGAAAGTCGACCCGGCCGCGCAGCTCGTGGCGCCGACGGGCGCGTTGGAGCAGTACTGGGTCGCCACGTTCTGCCAGCCGCTGCCGCCGACGGCGCTGAAGAATGACTCCAGGTAGGTGCGGGCGCTGGAGTTGGGGGAACCCCAGAAGCTCAGGTAGACGCTGGGGCTGGTGAGGACCGGCCCGCCGCCCGACTGCAGCTGCAGCGAGCTCGCGGTCGCACTCGCGGAGGCCGCCGAGCGACCCCGCGCGAGGTCATGGTGAGGGCCATGCCCAACCTCGCCGGCAGCCTGCGCGGGCAGGCTCGCGAAAAGGGGAAGACATCCGAAAAGAGCTCCGACGACCAGCCGGCCGAACCGGGAATTGGCAACCACTGGCGGCGAGTCTGGGTAGCCAAGGGCGAGACTGCGCCCGGATAATCAGTCAAGCGCTGTAAAGATTCACCGTCGCCCTGTGGTCATTGAACCGTCACCGGCGGCGGTACCAGGAGCGGCGCGGCTCGGGTCCCGGCCGGTTTAGGCCGGGCCGGACCTCCCCCGATCCCCGCGCTACCAGATGGGCGCGGACGACCACCCGCTGGGGCGGCCCGGCCCGGCCCTCAAGCCGGTTGACCAGCACCTCGGCGGCCTTCTCCCCGAAGTCACTGAGTGAGGCCGAGACCGTGGTCAAAGGCATCTTCAGGAGGTCGGCGGCGGGCACGTCCTCCAGGACCACCAAGCCCATGCCGCTGCCCAGCAGCGGGCGCATCGCTGCCAGGGCCAGCCAGGCTCCGGCCACCACGATCGCGGTCGGCGGGACCGGCGCCGCCAGCCACTCCCGCGCCGCCGCCTCGGCCTCAGGAGCTTCCTGGACTGCGGTCCGGACGAGATCCGGGTCGAGGGGGATCCCACTGCCCGAGAGGGCGTCCTGGTAGCCGGCCAGGTGGTCGTGCCGCGGCCCCAGGAAGGCTATCCGCCGGTGCGAGAAGCGCAGGAGGTGCTGGGTGGCCTGGCGGGCGGCGTCAACCTCGTCCACGAGCACGCTGTCGGCCTGCATCTGCGCGGCCGGGTGCAGCAGGAAGGCAGCCGCCAGGCCTTGGCGCAGGTGGGGAATGAGGTAGCGGTGGTCGGCAGCGGCCGAGACCACGAAGAAGCCCGCCACCCCGGCCTCGGAGAGGTTCTGGACCAACTCGGCCTCTCGCTCGCCAGCGGACCCCGACCCCGTCATGAGCAGGCGATACCCATGGGCCTCTACGGCGCTGGCCAGGCTTCCAGCCAGCTCGGCGCGGCCGGCATCTCCGAGCTCGGGCACCAGCAGGCAAAGCGATCGCCCGCGCGCCATCCGACCGGTCCGCAGCTGCCGCGCCGCCTCGTTGCGCTCGAATCCCAGCTCCGCGATGGCCGCCTGCACGCGCGCGGTGGTATCGGCGGCCACGCCCGCCTCGCCGTTGAGGACGCGGGAAACGGTCTTCGCGCTGACGCCCGCCGCCCGCGCCACGTCCCACAGCGTCGGCCGCTGGGAGCGGTCTGACATCGATGTCATCAGGTTCGCAACGCTACTGGACTGGTAGCCTCACTAGGTTCCCACGGCATGAGCCCTGGGCGCCCGGGGGCGGCCACAACCGGTGGCACTGCCTGGCCGGCGCGGGGCGAGTGGAGGAGGAAAGATGGCCAAAGGCCAAGCGCTGACGCGTTTCACCTCGGAATCGGTCACCGAAGGGCATCCCGACAAGGTCGCCGACCAGATCTCGGACGCCATCCTGGACGCCATCCTGGCCAAGGACCCGCTGGCGCGGGTGGCCTGTGAGGCGACCGTGACCACCGGGCTGGTGCTGGTTTCGGGCGAGATCACAACCGACTGCTACGTCGACATTCCTCGCCTCATCCGGAGCACGCTCCGGGAGGCCGGCTACACCCGCGCCAAGTACGGTTTCGACGCCGAGACCTGCGGCGTCCTGGTCAGCATCGACGAGCAGTCGCCCGACATCGCGCAGGGAGTCGATGTGGGCGGAGCCGGGGACAGCGGGCTGATGTTCGGCTTCGCCTGCGACGAGACGCCCGAGCTGATGCCGCTGCCCATCAGCCTGGCCCACGGCCTCGCTCGAAGGCTGGCTGAGGTCCGCAAGTCGCGCGAGCTGCCCTACCTGCGGCCCGACGGCAAGGTCCAGGTCACGGTCACCTACGATGCCGACGGCCGCGCCGCCGGCGTCGACAACGTGGTGGTCTCAGCCCAGCACCACGACGAGGTCGACAGCGAGCAGCTGCGCGCCGACCTGGCGGAGCACGTGGTCGACGCGGTGATCCCGGAGGAGCTGCGCGCCAACGGCATGAAGCGCTACCTCAATCCCACCGGCCGCTTCGTGATCGGCGGTCCGGTCGCCGACACCGGGCTCACCGGCCGCAAAGTCCAGATCGACACCTACGGCAGCTTCGCGCGCCATGGCGGCGGCTGCTTCTCGGGCAAGGATCCCACCAAGGTGGATCGGGCCGGCGCCTACGGCGCGCGCTACGTGGCAAAGCACGTCGTGGCCTCGGGACTGGCCAGCCGCTGCGAGGTGCAGCTGGCCTACGCCATCGGAGTGGTCAAGCCGGTGGCGATCCGGGTCGACACCGGCGGCACCGGCCGGGTGGCCGACGCCGAGCTGGAGCGCGCACTGACCAAGCTCTTCGACCTCTCGCCGCTGGGCATCATCAAGGAGCTCAACCTGCGCCGGCCGCTCTTCCGGCAGGTGGCCTGCTACGGCCATTTCGGACGGCCCGACCTGGATTTGCCCTGGGAGCGCACCCCCCGCGTCGAGGAGCTGAAGGCCGAGGTCGGAGCCTGACCACCCTCAAGGCTGTGATTCCCGCCGGCGGGGCGGGCTCCCGGCTGTGGCCGCGCTCGCGGCGCTCGACGCCCAAGCACGTGCTGCCGCTGTCGGGCAGCGGCCGGCCGCTGCTGAGGGAGACCTTCGAGCGCATCCGCCCGCTGGCGGCCGAGGTCTACGTGCTCACCGAAAACCGGCAACTGCCCCTGATCCGCGAGATCCTGCCCGAGCTCGAGCATCGGCATCTGATCGTGGAGCCGTCGGCCCGCGGCACCACCAACGCTCTCGGGCTGGCCGCGTTGACGCTGGCCGAAGACGACCCCGAGGCGGTGATGATCTCGCTCCCGGCCGACCACGTGGTGCGGGGGCGGGCAGAGTTCGCCGCCGCGATGCGACGGGTGGCCGCGGTGGCGGCGGCCTCGGGGGAGCTGGTCACCGTGGGCTTGCAGCCCCGCTACCCGGCGACGGGCCTGGGCTACATCGAAGCCTCGGAGCCGGTCAGCGCCGGCCGGGCCCGCGCCCTTCGCGTCAAGAGGTTTGTCGAAAAACCAGATCTAGCCCGGGCGCGCCGGTTTCTGGCCGCCGGCGACTTCTACTGGAACCTCGCCATGTTCGGCTGGCGGATCGGAAGCTTTCTGGAGGAGCTCAAGCTGCATGGCCGCGAGCACTACGACGGCCTGCGCAAGGTGGTGGCGGCACGGCGGCGAGGTGACGAGGCGGCTGCCGCCCGCGCCTACGCGCGGCTGCCCGTGGAGGTCGTGGATCGCACGGTGATGGAGCGCACCTCGCGGCTGCTGCTGGTGCCGGCGGGATTCGACTGGATCGACGTCGGCTCCTGGACCGAGCTGGCCGATCTCCTGCGCCAGGACGCCCACGGCAACGTGGTCGAGGGCGAGCAGGTGCTGATCGACACCGAGGCCTGCTTCAT
>VBEO01000098.1 GCA_005881825.1 Chloroflexota bacterium
CGCCGCCACGAGGAAGGTGATGGCCGTCGTACGCGCCGGAGCCGGCGCGCCGGCGCCATGGCCGTGCGCTTTCGCCGGTGCAGGCGTGGCGGCGCGCTTGGCTGGCGGCTTGGGCGGCGCGGCGGAAAGCTTGGGCGGCGGTGGCGGCCAGGTGATGGCGCCGTCCTTGATCACGGTCGTGCCGCGGATCACCTCGTCGTCCATATTGACGTCGAGGCGGCCGTCCTTCTGTTTGCACAGCTCCTCGGTGAGGCGCAGCAGATTGGTCGCATACAGGGTGCTCGACTGCTTGGCGAGCCGGCTCGGCAGGTCGGTGTAGCCGATGATCGTCACGCCGTGGCGCACGGCGACTTCGCCGGGGACGGTGAGCTCGCAGTTGCCGCCCTGCTCCGACGCAAGGTCGACGATGACGCTGCCTGGCTTCATCGAGCGCACCATGTCGGCGGTGATCAGCTTGGGTGCGGGCTTTCCCGGAATGAGCGCCGTTGTGATGATGATGTCCACGTCGCGCGCTTGCTTGGCGAACACCTCGCGCTGCGCGCGCTGGAAGCCTTCGCTCATCACCTTGGCATAGCCGCCGACGCCGCTGCCTTCCTCCTGGTACTCGACGCCGACGAACTCGGCGCCAAGCGACTTGACCTGATCGGCAACTTCCGGCCGCGTATCGTTCCCGCGCACGATGGCGCCGAGCCCGACAGCGGCGCCGATCGCCGCAAGGCCTGCGACGCCCGCGCCGATGATGAACACCTTGGCCGGCGGCACCTTGCCGGCGGCGGTGATCTGGCCGGTGAAGAAGCGGCCGAAGTGGTGCGCCGCCTCGATCACCGCCCGGTAGCCGGCGATGTTGGCCATCGAGGAGAGCGCATCGAGCTTCTGCGCGCGCGAGATGCGCGGCACGCTGTCCATGGCGAGCACCGTCGCCTTTTTCGCCGCCAGCGCTTGCATGAGCTGCGGGTTCTGCGCCGGCCAGATGAAAGAGACGAGCGTTGCGCCTTCGCGCATCATGCCGAGCTCGGCGCTGCTCGGGGCGCGCACCTTGAAGAGGATGTCGGCGCTCGCCCAGAGGCGCGCCGCGTCGGCGACGATGTCCGCGCCCGCGGCGCGATAGGTGTCGTCGGCGAAATTGGCGGCGTCGCCGGCGCCGGCCTGCACGGCGACGCCGAAGCCCAGCTTGACGAGCTTCTCGACGGCCTCCGGTACCGTGGCAACACGCTTCTCGCCGGCCGCAGTTTCGCGCGGCACTCCGATCAACTGGGACATGGGCAGGCTCGCCGTGGGTGGGCCCGGATTCTACCGTGGCGGCGTGAGGCGCCTCTCGACGAGTTCGAACAGCGCCTGCACGACGAGCGCCAGCGCCGCGGCCGGCACGGCGCCGGCGAGAAGCGTCGCGTTGTCGTTGAGCGCCAGGCCGGAGGCAATGCGCTCGCCGTAGCCGCCGGCGCCGATGAAGGCGGCGATGGTCGCCGTGCCGACGTTGATCACCGCCGAGGTCTTGATGCCGGCGAGGATCGAGGGCAGCGCGAGTGGCAGTTCGATCAGCCACAGGCGCTCGCGCGCGCGCAGGCCGAGCGCCATGGCCGCCTGGCGCATGCCGCGGCTGACGCCGACGAGCGCGGCGTGGGTGTTGCGCGCGATCGGCAGCAAGGCGTATAGAAAGAGGGCGAGCAGCGCGGGTACGGCGCCGATCGTGCCGACCAGCGCAATGAGAAAGGCAAAGAGCGCGAGCGCGGGAATCGTCTGGATGATGCCGAGCGCGCCGAGGATCGCCTGCGCCGCGGCGGGCAGTTTGGCCGCGGCGACGCCCAGAGGAATCGCGAGCGCAATGGCCGCCGCGAGCGACACCGCCACCAGCAACACGTGCTCGCGCGTAAGGCGCCAGAAGTCGGGGGCAAAGAGCGTGCGCAGGAACGCTCGCTGCCGAGGCGCCGTGCTGTCGGCGCCGGTGAAAAGCGCGGCCGCCTCGGCGAAGCTGCAGCCTTCGAGCTCGGCGGCGGCATTCATGCGCATCATCAGGCGCTCGTCGATGCGCCCCTCGAGCGCGCTCACGGCTGACCAGGCGCGCGCGAAGCGCCGCGGTACATCGACGCGGTAGAGGAGCACCGCGTCGTAGCGTGGGAAGAACTGGCGATCGTCGTCGAGTAATCGCAGGTGGTAGCGCTCGATCTTGGCGTCGGTCGAATACACATCCATGACGTCGAGGCGGCCGGCAGCGATCGCTTCATAGGCGAGACCGTGGTCGAGGCCGCCGGCCGCGTGAGGCAGCCCGTAGGCGTGTTTTAGCCCCGGCCAGCCGTCGGCGCGCCCGAGGAATTCCTGCGACAGGCCGAGGCTCAATCGCGGGTGTCGAACGAGGTCGGAGATGCGGCGGATGGCGAGCGCTTGTGCACGCTCCTCGCGCATCGCGAGCGCATAGCTGTTGTTGAAGCCGAGCGGCACGCCGGCCGCGAGGCCCTCGCGAGCGAGCGCTCGGTTCAACTCCTCGAGCGTCGCCTTGCCCGCCAGGTGCACGACCTCGGCCGCGATCGTGCCGGTGTACTCGGGGTAGACATCGATCGCGCCCGCTTTCAGCGCCGCGAGCAGGATGCCGGTGGCGCCGAGGCCCGGCTTGTGCTCGCCGCCGCTCGCGCGCGCGACGATCTCGCCGAGGATGTAGGACTCGGTGAAGCGCTTGGAGCCGATGCGCAGCCGCTCGTCGGCGCCGGCGCCGCCGGCGAGCAAGGCGAGCGCCATCAGCGCGGCGCCGCGCCATCTCATCGCGCGTAGATGCGGTAGTGCCGGTGGCCGAGCTCGCGCGCGCGGGCGCGCGCCGCGTCGGCGTTGCGTACGAGCGCCCCGGCGTCCTCGGCATCGGCGGGGAAGCGCGCGATGCCGATCGCCACGTCCATGTCGAGCGCCGCGAGCAGCCGCTCGGCCACCGGGCGGCATTGCGCCTCTTCGGTGACGTCGATGAGAAGGAGCGCGAACTCGCCCGCGCCCCAGCGCGCGAGCGTGTCGCCTTTGCGCAGCCCGGCGCCGAGCCGGCGCGCCGCCTCGCGTACCGTGTGGTCCGGCACCGTGGTGAAGCCGGCGAGCGAGACGAGCATCAAGGCGAGGCCGCTTTGGCGTCGCTCGGCGATCGAGAGCGCCTGCTTCAGCCGGTCATCGAACAGCCGCCGGTTCGGCAGCGCGGTGAGGGCGTCGTGGTAGTCGCTAGGCTGCGACGCGCTCGACACGCTCGACTTCGACGCGGCAATCGTAGAACGTCGCGCCGCCGCCGAGGTCGGTGGTGCGCTGCGAGGTCACGTTGTTGGCGTTGCGGCCGTCGGGCGAGTACTTCTTCCACCACACCGACGGCGCCACCACCACGCCGCGCCGCGGCTTGCCGTTGATGCGTGCGCGCAACGTATAGCTGCCGCGCTCGTTGTAAACGCGCACCGTGTCGCCGTCGCGGATGCCGCGCGCGCGCGCGTCGTCGGCATGCATATCGAGGTGCGGCTCGCGCTCGAACTCGCGAAAGCGCGGCATGTTGGCGAAGCTCGAATTGAGGAAGTGGCGCGCCGGCGGCGACAGGAAGGCGAGC
>VBEO01000041.1 GCA_005881825.1 Chloroflexota bacterium
CACCGACGCGCGATTCCACCGCGGCGCTCGACGATCTGACGACCCGTGAACGCGACGTGTTCGAGCTGATCGTGCGGGGCCTCTCGAATCCCGAGATCAGCTCGAACCTGGGTATCAGCGAAGCGACCGCAAAGACGCACGTCGCTCGTGTCCTTGACAAGCTTGGGGTGCGCGATCGCATCCAGGCTGTGATCTACGCATACGAATCAGGCCTCACCACGGGCAAGCGCGGCGAAGCGCAAGAGTCGAGCGACAGGCACCCCTCCCGATAGCCTCGCTGCGCCTCATCCCGAAAGGAGCGGTGAGGTCGCGCACAAAGGGGCAGAACCTTCGTGTTCGAGAGGGTGGTCGGGGGCCCGGGATTTGAACCCGGGGCCTCACGGTCCCGAACCGTGCGCGCTGCCGAACTGCGCCAGCCCCCGACGCGGGCTGATTGTACCGGCGCCCCCTCGGTGGCCGGAGCTCGCTGAAGAACGTCTACCGGCCCGCCGACGCGGAGCCCTGGACCGGAGCCTCCATCAGCGTGGCGGCCGCCTCGGCCACCGTGGCCCCGTCCGCCACACGCTCGATCCGGGCGCTGGCGTAGACCAGGGTGCGCCGCATCTTTTCCACGCGGCCGGTGATGCGCACCCGATCACCCAGCTGCAGGGGCTGCCGGTAGCGCACCTCGAGCCGGCCGGTGACGCCGGGGTGGCCGGCATGCCACGCCGCCCAGCCCACCGCTTCGTCCAGCATCAAGGCGACCAGCCCGCCGTGGACCATCCCCGCCCAACTCTGGTAGCGGTCCGGAACCTGGTACTCGGCCACCGCCTCACCGTCGCGGGGTTCGAAGACCATGCGGAGACCGTCCGGATTCTCGGCGCCGCAGCCGAAGCAGCGGCCGTCGTACGTGACCTCCACCCGGATCGAGGGTAACGTAGGCCCATGGCCGTCGCCGCCAAGAACCTGCTCGTCGAGGATCGCCTGCCGGCGGTCGTGATCACGCTCAATCGGCCGGAGACCCGCAACGCTCTCTCCACGCCCCTTATGGAGGAGCTGACGGCCGAGTTGGAGCGGCAAAGCGCGCGAGCCGAGTGCCGGGTGATCATCCTGGCTGCCAAGGGAACAGCTTTTTCTGCCGGGCACGACCTGAAGGAGCTGATCGACCGCACGCTCGATGAGGAGCGGGCGATCTTCGAGACCTGCACCCGGATGATGGACACCGTTCAGCGCATCCCCCAGCCGGTGATCGCGGCCGTGCAGGGCATCGCCACCGCCGCGGGCTGCCAGCTGGTCGCCACCTGCGACCTGGCGATCGCCTCCCGGGAGGCCCGCTTCGCGACGCCGGGCGTGAGGATTGGGCTCTTCTGCTCGACGCCCATGGTGGCGGTCAGCCGGAACATCGGGCGCAAGCGGGCCCTGGAGATGCTGCTCACGGGTAAGCCCATCTCGGCCGAGACCGCCGCCGAGTGGGGCCTGGTCAACAAGGTCGTCGAGCCGGAGGAGCTGGACGGCGCGGCCCATGAGCTGGCCGAGCAGATCGCCTCCTCCTCCCCCCTCACCCTCAAGATCGGCAAGCGCGCCTTCTACGACCAGGTCGGCAAGGAGCAGGACGCCGCCTACGACCTCATGGGCGAGGTGATGTCGACCAACGCCATGACCGGCGATGCCCAGGAGGGCATGTCGGCCTTCCTGGAGAAGCGCCCGGCCACCTGGAAAGGTCGCTAGGTCTTACAGGCCCACCGGCCGCTGACCTTCAGCTTGCCGGTGCCGTTGGCCACGCTGGTCAGCGTGGCCTGAAGCGTCCCCGACTCCTCGTCGTTGTTGACCGCGAAGGCCACCGGATCCGCGGCGCCGGACTGCCAGACGCCGCTGTTGTCCAGGTTGTGGACCTGCACCACCGTGGTGGTGCCGGTGTACTGGCCTGGGCCGCGATAGGGGTTGGCGGTCACCACCACGCCCAGGACCTGGGGGCCCACCTGGCCGAAGACGTGCAGCGCCCACTGCCCCGCGGTGCTGGAGTTCTTACCCGTGCACTCGCTCGCCTGACCGGGTTGCGAAGCGCTCACCTCGCCGATCCGCCCCGAGAGCTCACCACTCAGGGCCAGGTCTTCATTCCAGTTCCCACCGAAGCCGTTGGGGGTGGCCGCGGCGGTCGCGGCCTGCGCCGCCGAAGCAGTGGGGGTGGGGGCGGTCGCCTCCTGAAGAGTGGAGCAACCGGAGATAGCCAGGGTCGCCAGGACCATGCCCACAAGACGTGGACCACAACGGGGCATGCGCGATCATCTTAAACGTGACCGAGTCAGACGCCGCCTCGCGGGCCGCCCCCACCCGGGCCATGCGCTCGCTGGAGCGGGCATTCCTGCTGGGCGTCCCGGGCACCACCGAGGTGCTCCTGGTCCGTCACGGTGACTGCTACGACGGCCTCGACGGCGCGGGCGTCGACGACGGCGATCCGGCGCTGTCTCCGACCGGCCGCGAGCAAGCCCGCCGCCTGGCCGCCCGCCTCCGCGACCTGGAGATCGATGCGGTGTATTCCAGCCCTCTGCGCCGGGCGCGCGAAACCGCCGAGCTGCTGGGCCGGCCGCTAACGCTGGATGAGCGGCTGGTGGAGGTGGCCGCCGATACGTCGGACGGATTCGTGCGCCTGGAGGAGGTCCCGGAGGTGACCGTGCGCCGGATGCAGGAGGCGGTGGCGGCCGCGGTGGCCGCCCACCAAGGCGGCCGGGTGGTGATGGTCGGCCACGGGGTCGCGATCCTGCACTACCTGTGCGACGTGATGCGCCTGCAGCCGGGGACGCTGCGCCTCCTGCCCTACTACACCAGCATCAACGTGGTGCGGGTGAAGGACGAGCGCCGGATGGTGGGGGCACTGGCCGACACGGCGCACCTGGAGGGCATGGCATGGCTGTCGTGAGCGGCATCCAGGCCGACCTGGAGCGCCAGCTGGGGCGGCGTGTGCTGGGCCTGGAGAGCATCCCCGAGGGTCATTCCGGCTTCACCTATTGGGTCGACCTCGAGGGCGGCGAGCGGGCGGTGCTGCGGCTGCCGCCGCCCGGCGCCCGCATCGCCGGCCCGGCCGACATCCCGCGCCAGGGCCGGCTCATGAAGGCGCTCAGCGAAGCCGGCCTCCCGGCACCACCCATCCTGGCCATGAGCCCGGAGCCGGTGGTCGACGGCCGCCCCTTTGTGCTGATGGCCAAGATCGATGGTGACCGTATCGAAGGCATCGTGGGCACGGTCCCCGACCATCAGCTGGCGAGCTCGGCCGTCGAGGTGCTGAAGGCGCTCCACGCGCTGCCACTGGAGCGCACGGGGATCGGCGACGAGGAACCGCAGCCACTGGAGGCGGAGCTGATGCGCTGGGGCTGGCTCATGGAGCGGGCGCCGGAAGAGCTCACGGCTCGCGCCCCCGAATTGGGCGGCCGCCTGGCCGAGACCAGGCCCGCGCCCCAGGAGCCGACGCTCGTCCACGGCGACTACCACTACGGGAACATGCTCTTCCGCGAGGGCCGGGTGGTCGGGGTCCTGGACTGGGAGATCGCCCAGATCGGGCAGCCGCTGCTCGACCTGGCCTGCCTCTCGGTGGTCGCGCACGCCGGCCGCGCGGGCGAGGGCGTGCCGGGTGGCGGCAAGGTCGACGTCGACGACGGCGACCTGCTGGAGATGTACGGCGCCGACCCAGCCGACTACACCTGGTTCCTGGCCCTCACCTACTACAAGTACGCGTCGATCTTCGGCTACAACCTGATGCTGCACCGGCGTGGCAAGCGGCCCGACCCGACCTACGAGACGCGAACGACTACGATCGTTGAGTTCATCGACGAAGGCATTCGCCTGTTGGGATGAGCGAAGGAAGGTAAGCGAAAGCATGCCCTGGGACTTCGAGACCGAGCCCGAGTTCGAAGAAAAGCTGGCGTGGATGCGCACCTTCATGCGCGAAGAGGTCTGGCCGCTGGAGGTGGCGGTCGACGACATGGATCGCGAGAGCGCTTTCCGCGTCGTGCGCTCGCTGCAGGACGAGGTCAAGAAGCGGGGGCTGTGGGCCACCCATCTGCCTCCCGAGATGGGCGGCCAGGGCATGGGCCAGGTCAAGCTCGGGCTCATGCACGAGATCGAGGGCACCTCGTTCTGGGGGCCGATCATCTTCGGCAACAACGCCCCCGACACCGGCAACTCGGAGGTGCTGGCGCTCTTTGGCACCGAGGAGCAGAAGCGGCAGTGGCTCGACCCGCTGCTCGACAAGAAGATCTTCTCCGCCTTCTCGATGACCGAGCCCGAGCACGCGGGCTCCGACCCCGTGAACATGTCGACGACCGCCGTGCTGGACGGCGACGAGTGGGTCATCAATGGGCACAAGTGGTTCACCAGCAACGGCATGGTGGCCTCGATCTTGATCGTGATGGTGGTCACCGACCCCGACGCGGCGCCCTACCAGCGCGCTTCGATGATCCTGGTGCCGCGCGACACACCGGGCGTCGATGTGGTGCGCAACGTACCGGTGATGGGCGGCCACGAGCACTTCGGTTTCGGTCACGCCGAGATCTACTACCGCGACGTGCGCGTGCCCAAGTCGAATTTGATCGGCAAGATCGGCCAGGGCTTCGAGATCGCCCAGCACCGGTTGGGCCCCGGCCGCATCCACCACTGCATGCGCTGGTTGGGCCAGTCCCGCCGCGCCTTCGACATCATGTGCGAGCGCGCGCTGCAGAGGCACGCGTTCGGCGGACCGCTGGCGTCCAAGCAGACCGTGCAGAACTGGATCGCGGACTCCACGGCCGAGATGCAGGCCGCGCGTCTGATGACGCTGCACGCGGCCTGGATGATGGACAAGCACGGGCAGCAGGCCGCGCGCAAGGAGATCTCGCTGATCAAGTTCTTCGGGGCGCAGGTGCTCTACAACGTGATCGACCGCGCCATCCAGACCTGCGGCGCGCTTGGCTACTCCGCCGACCTGCCGCTGGAGTGGATGTATCGGCAGGCGCGCGCGTCGCGTCTGTATGACGGCGCCGATGAGGTCCATCGCCAGACCGTGGCGCGGCTGGTGCTCAAGGATTACAAGGCGCCCGAGGGCATATACCCCACTGACCACATTCCCACGCGCCGGGCCGCCGCCCGCGAGAAGTTCGCGCATCTCCTGGAGCACGCCACCGCTAACGCCTAGTGGCCACCGCCCCCGCCGCGTCTTCGCACGAACCACTCCCCGGCACCGTTCAGAACCCCTACAGCGCGCTGCCCAACTGGTTCTATCCGGCCAACGTCGTCTTCTGGCTGGGCCTGTTCGTCGTCTACGCCGCTGTGGTGGTGCTGGTCGAGCGCACCGGGCGCTACGGCCCTTATCTCAGCCCGTTCTTCTCCCCGGAGATCAACCTGCGTGTGGGCGGGTTCCTGATCCCGCCCGCGATCTGGGTGGCCTGGGCGCCGCTCGCATTCCGGCTCACCTGCTACTACTACCGCAAGGCTTACTTCAGGAGCTTCCTCTGGCATCCGCGCAGCTGCGCGGTCAATGAGCCGAAGCGCGCCACATATCGCGGCGAGACGCGCTTTTGGATCTTCAACAACCTGCACCGCTACGCGTTCTACGCGATCTTCATCCAGACGCTGTTCCTCTGGTACGACGTGATCGCCGGTCTTCTGCAGCACCAGCAGCTGGGCGCAGTTCTGGGCTTCGGCAACCTGCTCATGCTGGTCAACGTGCTCGCACTCAGCGGCTACACCTACGGCTGTCACGCTTTCCGCCACCTGGCCGGCGGCGGCGTGGATTGCTTCAGCTGCAGCCGGGTGCGCTTTGCGCTCTGGCGGGGAGTGACCGTGCTCAACGTGCGCCACGACCGCTGGGCGTGGGTGAGCATGTTCACGGTCTGGGGCACCGACGTGTACATCCGGCTTCTGGTCCACGGCGTGATCCCCCACGCCGCCTGGAATTGACGCCCGAAAACACGGATACCGACGTACTGGTGATCGGTGCCGGCGGCGCGGGCATGCGCGGCGCGATCGCGGCCGCACAGGCCGGACGGCGGGTGACCGTGGTGTGCAAATCGCTGCTCGGGAAGGCGCACACCGTGATGGCCGAGGGCGGCGCCGCGGCGGCGCTGGCCAACGTGGCCGGTCTCGACAGCTGGGAGGCGCACTTCGCCGACACCATGAAGGGCGGCAAGCTCATCAACAACTGGCGGATGGCCGAGCTGCACGCCAAGGAATCGCCAGAGCGCATCCTCGAGCTCGAGCGCTGGGGCGCCGTTTTCGACCGGACCGAAGATGGCCTGATCCATCAGCGGCCGTTCGGCGCGCACACCTACCCGCGCCTGGCCCACATCGGCGATCGCACCGGGCTGGAGCTGATCCGCAGCCTGCAGGACGCGCTCGTGCACACGCCCGGAGTCGAGGTGCACATGGAAGTCACGGTGGTGCGCCTGCTGCTGGCGGCGGGCCGCGTCGTGGGCGCGCTTGCTTACGCTCGCGCCGACGGCCGGCAGATCGTCTACTCGGCGCGGGCGGTGCTGCTGGCCACCGGCGGCGCCGGCCGCATCTACCGGGTGACCAGCAACTCCTGGGAATGCACCGGCGACGGCACCATGCTGGCGTATGAGGCGGGCGCGCGGCTGCGCGACTGCGAGATGGTGCAGTTCCATCCCACCGGCATGGTCTGGCCGCCCGGGGTGCGCGGAATCCTGGTCACGGAAGGCGTGCGCGGCGAGGGCGGCGTGCTGCGCAACAAGGACGGCGAGCGCTTCATGGAGCGCTACGACCACGAGCGCATGGAGCTGTCGTCGCGCGACGTGGTGGCCCGCGCGATCAACAGCGAGGTTGCCGCCGGTCGCGGCTCACCGCACGGCGGGGCCTTTCTCGACATCACGCATCGCAGCCCCGACTTCATCAAGCGCAAGCTGCCCTCGATGTACGAGCAGTTCCTCAAGCTCGCGAAGGTCGACATCACCAAGGAGCCGATGGAGGTGGCGCCCACCATCCACTACTACATGGGCGGTGTCGACGTGGAGGCCGAGACCGGCGCCACCACGGTACCGGGCCTATATGCGGCGGGCGAGGTGGCCAGTGGGCTGCATGGAGCGAACCGGTTGGGCGGCAACTCGCTCTCCGACCTGCTGGTCTTCGGCAAGCGCGCCGGCGACGCGGCGGCGGAGTTCGCCGGCCGACAAGGCAAACCCCGTCGCATCGACAAGGCGCAGGTCGAGGCGGCCACCGAGTTCTTGATGGCGCCGCTCACGCGGCCGCATGGCGAGAGTCCTTACAAGCTGCAGAGCGAGCTGCAGGAGGTCTGCACGCAGCACGCTCCCATCATTCGGGACGAGCCCTCGCTGCGCGAAGGGCTGGAGAAGGTGCTGGCGCTGAAAGAGCGCGCAGCCGAGATGGGCACAGGCGGCGCCACCACGCGGGCCTTCAACCCCGGCTGGCACAGCGCGCTCGACCTGCACTCGATGCTGATCAATGCGGAGGCGCTCTTCAGGTCGGCCATCGAGCGCAAAGAGTCTCGCGGGGCCCACGCGCGCAGCGACTTTCCGAAGCTCGACCCCAAATGGGCACAGCTCAACCTGATGGTGCAGAAGGGCAAGAACGGCGAGATGACGGTGACGGCTACCGAGAACCAGCCCATCCCTTACGAGCTCACCGAGGTGATCACACAGTCCTTCCAGAAGTACACGCCCGAGGAGCACGAGTAGTGGCCGTCAGCACGCCGTCCCGCAACGTCGTCCTCATGAGCGTCTTCCGAGGAGACGCTGATGGTGGTGAGCTCGTGAACTACCGGGTCCCGATCCGCGAGGGCATGGTCGTGCTAGACGCCGTGCTCTGGGTGCAGGCCAACATGGCGCCCGACCTGGCGGTGCGCTGGAACTGCAAGGCGGCCAAGTGCGGGTCCTGCTCGGCCGAGATCAACGGCTTTCCGCGCCTGATGTGCAAGAGCCCGGTCGCGGAGTATGGAGAGGAGTTCACGGTGCGGCCCATGCGCACCTTCCCGATCATCCGCGACCTGGTCACGGACGTGAGCTGGAACTACGAGGTCAACAAGAAGATTCCGCCCTTCACCCCTTCGGCGGAGGACGCCGCCGACCCCGAGCCCTGGCGCATGCAGCAGGAAGACGTGGACCGGATCACCGAGTTCCGCAAGTGCATCGAATGCTTCCTCTGCCAGGACGTATGCCACGTGCTGCGCAACCACGATCGCAAGGACGCCTTCTTCGGCCCGCGCTTCATGATCCGGACCGCGTCGCTGGAGATGCATCCCAAGGACGCACTAGATCGCCGGCCCCTGATGAAGGGCGAGGGCGGTGTGGGGATGTGCAACATCACCAAGTGCTGCACCGAGGTGTGCCCCGAGCACATCCACATCACCGACAACGCGATCATCCCGCTGAAAGAGCGGGTGGCCGACCTCTATTTCGACCCGCTGCGGGCCATCGGCCGCAGGCTGCGCGGCAAGAAGTAGGGGCGGGACTCGTCCCGCCTAGAACCTGACCTCGATGCCGCGCGGCGCCTGCCAGGGAGCGCACTCGACCCATTGCTCGCCGCGCCACCGGCGCAGCAGCAAGGCCCAGAGTGCCCTCACCGACCGACCACGATGCCGTTACGTCGCAAGATGCGCGCCATGCACGGACGCTGGTCTCAGGTGAGCCGAAAGTCAATGTGACAGCTGTCCCGGGGGCTGGGCGCGGGACCGCGTCACCTGGGGGCCGAGCGCCGGCGGCGGAACTGAATTCGGGTGCCGGAAGGGTTCCGGCGCCGGCGCTCGGGCGGTTAGCCCTCCACCCAGGTCGAGACGTCGGTCCAGCGCACGCCGCCCTCTCGGTCCAGCGCGGGGCCGGTCTCCTTGGCGAAGGCGTCGAAGGTCGGCTTGTCGGGCCACTCCTGCAGCATCACCCACTCCTCTGGGTGCTTGCGGTTGCGGTAGGCCTCGATGCGCACGCAGCCCATGCCCTCGATGCGGTCGCGATTCCTGTCCAGCGTCTTCTGGAAGCGGTCCCAGTCCTGACCCTGGGTGCGGAAGAGGACGAGCATCACGGGACGCTCAGGATGACATAGACGGCGGCCGCGATTCCGATCGCGGCCAGGCCGTAGCCGATCGCCCCGAAGACAGGCTTGTAGCCGTGGACCAGGTCGGTCATCAGGTACCGAACCCGATGCCCGAAGGTGTAGAAGACCGTAGCGAAGAGCACGATCAGGTAGATCTTGACCAGCGGATTGGCGAGCGCCGCTGCGAAGGACTTGTAGTGCTGGTCGAAGGCGGGGACGATGCCAAGCGGCGCCAGCACCCCCTGCACCAGGATGTGCGCGGGCACGATCAGCGCCGTGATCACCGCGCACTGCGCGAAGGTCGCCCACAGCAGCGCGTTGACGCGGTCAGGCCCTCTCCTCCTCACCGCGTGCCTCCCAAAATCACGAGCAGGCCGATCACCACCGAGACCAATACGAACAACGAATAGGCGCCGCCGCGCACCACGCGCGCAGGCACGAACCCCTCGCCCAGAGGAACCCGCATGATCAGCCCGCTGAAGCCGAGAAAGGTCCAGGTATGCCAGAGGGCAAAGGCCAGGCAGACCACGCTGAACGCCACGAATCCCCAAGACAGGTGCGCGTGGTAGCCGCCCGTTCCGTCGTGCAGGCGCGAGATCTCGATGAGGAACCACAGCATCCAGGCGGCGATCGGCAGGGCGCTGAACTCGCGCAGCACGTAGCGCACGTAACCGCCGCTGCGCAGGAACCAACCGCCGGACAGCCGGGGCGCGTAGGTGCGCGCCCGCGCGTCCTCCGCTATTTGGAGACGCCTCCCCAGGGCAGCAGCATGCCGAGCGTGCTCTCGAACTTGGTCTGCTGGATGGCCTTCGCCGGATCGACGCCCTTGGGGCAGACCGCGGAGCACTCGCCGATGAAGCTGCAGTCCCAGATCGCGTCCGAGCCCGTGACCGTGCGCAGGCGATCCTGGCCGGCGTGGTCGCGGGAGTCGAGGTCGTAGCGGCGCGCCAGCGCGATCGCGGCCGGCCCCACGAAGTGAGGTTCGATGGCGATCACCGGGCAGGCGGCGTAGCAGAGCATGCAGTTGATGCACATGCTGAACTGCCGGTACTGCTCGACCTGCGCCGGAGTCTGGCGATGCTCGCCGGCTGCGAGTGCCGGCTCTTGCCCGTTGCTGATCACCCACGGCTTGACTGAGCTCAGCTTCTCCATGAAGGAGGTCATGTCGATCACGAGGTCGCGGATGACCGGGAAGTTGGGCAGCGGCTCGACCAGCACGGGTCCCGGCAGATAGTCGCGCAGGAAGACCGAACAGCCCAGTCGCGGAGTGCCATTGACATTCATGCCGCAGCTGCCGCAGATCCCCATCCGGCAGGACCAGCGGTAGGAGACGCTGCCGTCCATGTGCGTCTTGATCCAGTTCAGCGCGTCCAGCACCACCATGTCGTCGCGGTACGGGATCTCGTAGGTCTGCTGGCGCGGCGCCGCGTCCTGGGCCGGGTCGTAGCGGGTGACGGAGAGCTGGATGGTGTCGGCTGGCAAAGGGTTGCTCCTCAGTAGCTCCTGGCTTGGGGCTGCCATTGGGTGATGCGCACCGGCCGGTACTCCAGCCGCGGCTTGGCGCCGCGCGTGTGATAGGCGAGCGTGTGCGCGAGGTACTTCTCGTCGTTGCGGTCCGGGAAGTCGCGGCGCGCGTGCGAGCCGCGCGACTCCTGGCGCGCCAGCGCCGACTCGATGATGGTCTCGGCGCCGTCGAGCATGTTCTCCAGCTCCAGGGCCGTGACCAGCTCGGTGTTGAAGGTGCGGCTGTGGTCGTCGAGCTTGAGTCGGGCGAAGCGGTCGCGCAACTCGGCCAGCTCCTTGACCGCGGTCTTCAGCCCGTCGCCGGTCCGGAAGACCCCGACCTGTGCATCCATCATCTTCTGCAGGTCCTCGCGGATCTCACCCACCCGCTCGGTGCCCGAGCTGCGGCCGAGAAAATCTGCTTCGATGCGCCTGGTCTCGTCCTTGACCAGGCCCGCGATCGGGTTGGATCCCGGCGCCTTCACCCCGCGCGCATCGTGGACGGCGGCGCGGCCGGCGGCCGCCCCGAAGACCAGGCATTCCGGCAGCGAGTTGGAGCCCAATCGATTGGCGCCGTTGATGCCGGCGTTGGCGCATTCGCCTGCCGCATATAAGCCGGGCATCGGCGTGCGGCCGCTGGCGTCGGTGTCGATGCCGCCCATCATGTAATGCTCGACCGGGCGTACGGGCATCGGGTCGGTGACGATGTCGATGCCCATGTACTCGCCCATCAGCTCGCGCATGAAGGGCAGCTTGCGGTTGATCACCTCCGAGCCGAGGTGGCGCACGTCGAGGTTCATGTAGTCGCCGTACTCGCCCTTCAGTCCACGACCGGCCTCGAATTCGGTGACCATGGCGCGGGAGATGATGTCGCGCGGACCCAGCTCCATCTTGTTGGGCACGTACCGCTCGAGGAAGCGCTCGCCCTCGGCGTTGGTCAGGTAACCGCCTTCGCCGCGCACGGCCTCGGTGATCAGGATCCCGGTGCTGGGCATGCCGGTGGGATGGAACTGCACGAACTCCATGTCCTTGAGGGGCACGCCCGCGCGGTAGGCCAGCGCCATGCCGTCGCCGGTGCAGATGGCGCCGTTGGTGGTGAAGGCGTAGATGCGGCCGTTGCCGCCGGTGGCCAGGATCACCGCGCGGGCGGCCAGGGAACGCACCTCACCCGAGCGCATGTCGAAGCCGATGACGCCCTCACAACGGCCGTCCTCGGTGATCAGCGAGGTGACGAAAAACTCGTCCAGGCGCTCGATGTTGGCGAACTGCAGCGAGGTCTGGAAGACCGTGTGCAGCATGTGAAAGCCAGACTTGTCGGCGGCGAAGCAGGTGCGCCAGGTGGTCATGCCGCCGAAGGGCCGCACGCTGATCCGGCCGTCAGGTTCCCGGCTCCAGGGGCAGCCCCAGTGCTCCATCTGGATCACCTCGAGCGGCGCCTCCCGCACGAACACCTCGACCACGTCTTGGTCGGCCAGGTAGTCGCTGCCCTTGATGGTGTCGAAGGCGTGCCCGTCGAAGCTGTCGGGCTCCCGAAGCACGGCCGCGCAGCCGCCCTCGGCGGAGACCGTGTGGCTGCGCATGGGATAGACCTTGGAGACCATCGCCACGCGCAATTTGGGGTCGGTCTCGGCGGCCGCGATGGCCGCCCGGATGCCCGCCAGCCCACCCCCCACGACCAGGACGTCGTAGGTCGGGATCTCAAACGCAGTCGAGCGCAGCCAAAGCTGCGCGAGCGAGTAGCGCAGAAGGCGACGCTGCAGATGGGGTGCATGGCCGCCGAAGATCCGGCCGGCCTCCCGCGCCGCAGCTCTAAGAGGAGGCGCTGACCTGGGCCGCCACCAGGGCCCGCAGGGCGGGATTGTCGACCGCCTCCGGCGTCCGCAGCTTGACGTGCCGGATGCCCTTGCCGGTGCCCTCGAGCAGCCCGGCGGGGTCGGGCAGGGTGGCGCCGTTGGCCAGCCCCAGGTTGACCCAGGCCCGCTGGGGCTGAATCACGATCGCGGTGTCCTTCATGCGAGAACCGGGCCCATACCAGATCACGCTCCAGCCCGGCTTCACCTGCTCGACCGCCTCTGGCATCACGTCGAAGATCAGCTCCCGGGCCTTGAGAGCGATCGGCTTGAGGTCCGGCCAGCGGTCGAGGAAGGCCTCGGTCTGGGCGTCCCGCGTCGGCACTAGGAGACGGCGGCGGCGGTCAGCCCCAGCTGCTCCCGAATGATGCGCGCCACCCGCGGCGGCCGGTAGTCGGGGCCCTTCAGGACCTTGCCATCGCGCCGGGCGCCGCCGGCCTTGGTCAAGTTGGCGGCGTGGATCTCCTCGAAGACCGGTTCGAGGTCGATGCCGTAGGCCACCGCCGCCCCGTAGACGGCATAGAGCAGGTCGGCGAGGGCGTCTGCGACCTCGACCAGGTCGCGCGCCTCACCCGCGTTCCGCAGCTCCGCGAGCTCCTCTTCGATCAGAGCCACCCGCACGCGGTGCTCGTCCGCGCCGGCCCACGTGGGCCGGTCGTTGACGGTGCAGCCGAAGCGCTGGTGGTACTCGCGGACCTTGGCCTGCTCTTCAGTCATAGGTCTTCTCCTTCGGTTTCAGTTCAACTTCGGGGCGCGGGCAGTGCCCGGCGCAGAAAGGCGATCCAGTTGTCCCCCATGATGCCGTCTGCGTCCCGCTTTGTGAAACGCCGGCGCAGGAGCCGCCTCAGCTCGGCCAGCTCCTCCAGGCGGTCGACCGGCGACCAGGCGGCCGGAAAGCCGCCGTCGAGGTCGGTGCCCAGGCCGACGTGCTCCGGCGAACCCGCCGAACGGGCGTGGTGGAGCACGTGCTCGACCACGTTCTCGAGCGTCGGCCGGCCCTCCGACTTGCGCCGGCGCAGGTGGCCGCCGGCGAAGCTGATGCCGAGCATGCCGCCGCGCCGGCCTAGCTCGGCCACCGTGGCGGCGGCCAGCTGGCGCTCGCCTGGGACCAGCTCGCGGGCGTTGGAGTGGGAGGCGATCACCGGTCCCTTCCAGATCGGCAGGGCCTCCTCGACTGCCTGCTGGGCCATGTGAGAGAGGTCGAGGATCAGCTTCCGCCGGGCCATGGCCTTGAGCAAGCTGACACCCAGCTCGGTGAGGCCACCCGGATCCCAGGTCCCGCCGCTGTACCGGGTGCGGCTCCAGGCCAGGCCCACGATGCGCACGCCCAGGTCGGCCCAGGCGCCGAGGTGCGAGGGGTCCTCGATCGGATCGGCGCCCTCCATCAGCAGAACGCCGGCCAGCCGGCCCCGTCGCCAGCCGCCCAGGTGGTCCTCCAGGTCGGCCCGGTCCCTCAGCAGTCGCAAGCCGAGGCTCTGGTAGTAGCCGGTCTGCGCCCGGCCCATCAGGTAGGCCTCGCGGGCGGTTGCATAGGTGTAGGACCCGGCCACCTTCGGCCCCCGGGCTCGGGGCGCGCAGTAGATGGTCGGGAAGATCAGGCCGACGCCCGCCCGGAGCAGGGCCGGGCGGCTGACGACGTAGCCGGGCGCCGGCTCGGCGTCGAATCCGCGGCCCTCGGCCAGGGCGTTGAAGGCGATGTCCAGGTGAGCGTCGACGATCAAGCCGCGAACGCCACCGCACAGGCCGCCGCCGTGCGGGCGTTGTTGACGACCAGCTCGACGTTGACCTCCAATGAGCGGCCGCCCGAAAGGTCGGCGATCCGGGCCAGCAGCCGCGGCGTCAGGCCCGGCCCCTCCACGGCGCCGACCTCCGCCACCGCTTGCCCGACCAGACCCTCGGCGCCAGGCAGCTCGGCCGGCGGCGGCACCGCCACCAGGGCGCCCCGGCCGCCCAGCTCCCAGTGCGCGCGCAGCGCGGCCGCGGCCGCATCGGGATCGTCGACCCGCGCGCCCAACCGCAGGCCGCTGCGGGCCGTGTAGAAGGCGGGAAACTCGTCGGTCCCGTAGCCGAGCACGGGCACTCCCAGCGTCTCCAACCGCTCGAACGTGCGGGACAGGTCGAGGATCATCTTGGCGCCGGCGCAGAAGACCGCCACCGGGGCTCTAGCGATCTCCTCCAGGTCCGCGGAAACGTCGTCGACATTGCCGCGGTGCACGCCGCCGATGCCCCCGGTGGCGAAGAAGCGGATGCCCGCCAGGTGCGCCGCTCGGGCCGTCGCAGCCACAGTGGTGGCCCCGCTGCGGCCGCCGGCGACCGCCCAGCCGAGATCACGGGCGCTGACCTTTACCGCCGTCTCGTCGGCGGCCAGGGCTTCGAGCTCGTCGCGCTCCAGCCCGACCTTGAGCCGGCCGGCCAAAACCGCCACCGTGGCGGGCACCGCGCCGGCGGCGCGGATGGCGTCCTCGGAGCCGAAGGCCGCCCGCAGGTTGTGGGGCGGCGGCAGGCCCTGGGCCACGATCGAGGTCTCCAGCGCGACCACCGGCCGGCCCGCCGCCAGCGCTTCGGCGACGGAGCGCCCGACCTGGATCACGGCCGCGCTCCGGCCTGCGCCACTGCCCGGGCGCTGACCAGCACCGCCCGGCCGGCCGCTTCCAAAGGAGTGGCCCCGTCCACGTAGGCCGCGCAGAAGGCGGCCGCAAAGGCATCGCCCGCGCCGTTGCCGTCGACGACCTCGACCAGCGGCGCCGGCAGCACGCGCCCGTAGACGCGCACGCCGCGCGCACCCAGCTTCAGGACCGGCACCTTGGCCAGCCCCTCGAGAGGCGCGCCCAGGGCGGCGGCCTCGGCCTCAGTCGCGAAGAGCAGCTCCGGACGCAGCTTGGCGAGCTCGTAGGCCAGGCGGGCGCCCCCGTAAGCCTCGATGTCCGAGGCCGAGGAGAGGTCGATCGAAACCGGTGCGCCGTGGGCCCGCACCAGCTCGATGGCACGCCGGGCCGCGGCGCCCAACGGCTCCACGAAGAGCGCGTAGGCCGGCACGTGCAGCAGCTCGGCGTCCGCGAACCACTCCGGGCGCAGCTCGTCGGGGCGCAGGCCCGGTCCCGCCCCACGCTGGCGGGCGAAGGTCCGCTCGCCGGAGGGGCCGAGCAGGACGGCCACGGTGCCCGTTGGGTCGGGGCCGACGACGGCCGCCACCTCCACCCCGCCGGCCTCGATCTCCGCCCGCAGGCGGCGGCCGCTCTCGTCGTCTCCGATCCTGGTCACCAGCCTGGTGGGGGCGCCCAGGGCGGCTGCCCAGGCGCAGAAGTTGGCGGCCTGGCCGCCGCCCCCGATCCGGATCGAGGCGTCGCGGTCGGCGTCGAGGCGCAGCTGGCCTTCAGGAGCGATGGTGACGTCCAGGACCAGGTCCCCGATCGCCACGATCACGTCGCGCACATTACCTTGACATCAGTTACTGAAGGTGGTAATAGTTACGCACTTCACTATGAAATCACCTGTAATGAACCGTTCCGAAATCAAGGACTTCCCCATCTCCCGGTTGCGCATCGAGCTGGACAAGGATGGCTGCTACTTCGCTCCGGACACGCGCGGCATGCTCAACAAGGGCCTGCCGCCCGACATGCTCGCGGGCATCGAAGCCTGGGCCGCGGTGCGCATAGCCGGCCGGCTCACCCACCTCAACATGGAGCGCTGGGCCGAGCAGCACGGCCTCTCCGAGGGCCGGATGAGCGTGCTCTTCCGGCTGCGCAAGGCTCCTGACCAGCGGTTGGCGATGAACGAGCTCGCCCTCGGCCTCAGCACCACGCCCCGCAACATCACCGGCTTGGTCGACAACCTGGAGCGCGACGGACTCGTGTGCCGCGTCCCCGATCCCGAGGACCGGCGCTCGGTCCAGGCCCAGCTCACGCCCGCCGGCATCGAGAAGATCGACGCCCTTTGGCGCGCCTCGGTGGAGGCGCAAACCGTGGTCACCAAACGCTTTACCAAGGACGAGCTCAAACAACTCCGACATCTCTGCCTGAAGCTCGTGCAGCTCATGAAGGAGGAGATGTCCCGATGACCGCCGAACTCTTGCATGGACGCAAGCTCGTCTTCGCCACCGTCGGCGTCATGCTGGCGCTGCTGCTGGCCGCACTCGACCAGACCATCGTCGGCACGGCCATGCCGCGCATCGTGGCGCAGCTGCAGGGCCTCGACTACTACGCCTGGGTCACCACGGCTTACCTGGTGACCTCGACGGTCATGATCCCGATCTCCGGAAAGCTCGGCGACCTCTTCGGCCGCAAGCCGTTCCTGCTGGCCGGGATGGTCGGCTTCGTCCTCGCCTCCGCGCTCTGCGGCGCAGCGCAGGACATGCTGATGCTGGTCCTCTTCAGGGGCATCCAGGGCCTGTTCGGCGGCATGCTCTTCGCCAGCCTCTTCACCGTCATCGGCGACCTGTACCCGCCCGAGCGGCGCCGTGGCCGTCGTGATCGTGACGCTGCCCTTCGTGCGCTCCCAGGCTTCCTGGCGCGACATCGACTTCGTCGGCTCCTTCTTCCTCTCGGCCGGACTGGTGCCGCTGCTGATCGCGCTCTCCATCACCCGCGACCATGCCTGGGGCTCCTGGCAGGTGGTCAGCCTGCTGGTGCTGGCCGTGGTCATGCTGGCGGCCTTTATCTGGGAGGAGACGCGCGCCAAAGAACCGATCGTGCCCCTGCACCTGTTCAAGAACTCGACCTTCGCGATCTCCATGCTGGTCGGCTTCCTGACCGCCTTCGGGATGTTCGGCACGATCATCTTCGTGCCCCTGATCTTCCAGGGCGTGCTGGGCGTCAGCGTTACCAACTCGGGCCTGCTCATCACCCCGATGATGGTTGGACTGATCACGGCCAGCGTCATCACCGGTCAGCTGATGACGCGCATCAAGTACTACCGCTTCATCGGCACCGCCGGGGTCGCGTTGATGATCGCCGGCATGTTCCTGCTCACCACCGTCACGGTGAGCTCGCAGCAGTTCGAGGTCACGCGTGACCTGGTCGTGGTCGGCCTCGGCCTGGGCGCCACCTTCCCGCTCTACCTGACCGTGCTCCAGAGCGCGCTTCCGCGGCGCTACCTGGGCGTGGCCTCCAGCCAGATCCAGTTCTGGCGCAACGTCGGCGGCACCGTCAGCACGGCCATCATGGGTTCCATCCTGGCCCGGCTGCTGCCCGACAAGATCAGCGGCCAGATCGACAGCCTGCGCCTGCCCGCGGCGGTCGCCGGCCGGTTCAAGAGCTTCAGTGGCGGCACCGGCGGGGGCAGCCCGCAGCAGATCTTCGACCCCGCCAAGCTGGCCCAAACCCGGGCGGGCCTACCCTCCACACTGCAGCCGGTCTTCGACCAGGTCATGCACGCGGTGCGGATCGGACTATCCCAGGCTCTGCATGACCTCTTCCTCTACTCGGCGCTGGTCCTCGTGCTGGCGCTGGTGGCGACAGTCTTCCTCAAGGAGGTGCCGCTGCGGCGTGCCGAGCGGGGCGCCGGCGCCGGCCTGGGCGAGCCCCCGCCGGTGGCCCTGGAGACCGAAGAGGAGGTCGCCTGAGGACCCTTCGGGGGTCCGTCGTCAAGAACCCATAGGAATTCACAGGCCGGCGCCGGAGGTGCCGAGACCGAGCGGAAGACTCGAGCTTCCCGATGGTCTCCAAGCTCCTGGCGCCGGCCTTCGTTTTGGTCCTGGCCGGGCTCACCGCGGCGCCGGCTTTCGCCGGCAACGATGACGTCCGCGGCGAGGACGCGTTGGTGAGCAGCGTCAGCTACTTCGCGCAGACTCACCCCCTGTCCTGCGAGGCGGCGGCGCTCCAGATGGCGCTGTCGCACGAGGGCCTCACGCCGAGCCAGGACGACATCCTGGCCCTGATCCCGGTCGACAGCCAGCCCGACGCCGACCCCTTTACCGCCTTCGTCGGGGATGTCAACGGATCGGAGGTCGACGGCAGCGGTTACGGCACCTACTACCCGACCATCGCCAGCGCCGCCCATCAGCTGGGAGGGCGGGTCCTCTGGTCCGGTCAGGGGCTAAGCGCCGGCCAGGTCTATCAAGCTCTGCGCGAGGGGCACCCGGTTGTCGCCTGGGTCTCCTACGACTACGCGTCCCATCCGCGAACCGACTATGCCGCCTTCGACGGCGCCGTCATCCCCTATGCCGGAGCGGTCGAGCATGCGGTCACCCTGGTGGGGCTGGCGCCCGGCCAGGTGCTGATCTTCGACCCCGACCAGGGATCGCTATGGCTGGCGCGGTCGACCTTCGAGACCGCGTACCAGACCTTCGACGAGATGGCGGTCGAGCTGGCCTAGGGGAACGAACTCCTCCCCACCGCGTGGGGAGGTGCCGAGCGAAGCGAGGCGGAGGGGGACGATCAGACCCCTCCCCCGCCCTGCGGGCGGGACCTCCCCGCGACGGCGGGGAGGAGTCCCGTTACTCCTGCCCTACACCAGGAAGCGGCCGGCTTCCATGATCTTGCGGCCGTCCACCACCACGTCCGCATGGGAAGCCAGCACGTCGACGTGGCTCGGCGCGGTCCAGTCGGCGCCGGTCTCGTGCCCGTAGGGATCGCCGAAGGCCACGTGCACGCCGGGGAACTTCTCGTCCTGCAGGAAGTTTCCGATGATTTCCGTCAGGCCGACGTTGGTACCGATCGCGAACTCGCCCGCGCGGTTGGAGTTGGGGTGCTGGGCCAGGTAGTCCTCGACCTCGCGCACGATCTGCGGCTCGCCCGGCATCTCGACTCCGACCACCCTCGAATCCCGCAATCGAAGCCGGACTGGCGTCTCGAAGAGCCCGTAACGCTCGGTGAAGTGATCACCCATCTCCTCACCCACCAGCAGCCCGTCGAGGCGCGCGGGCGCCGTGAAAGTCTCGCCCTCAGGGAGGTTTCCCCAGAGCCCCTGCTCCCAGTAGCGCCCGTCTGACGAAATCCACTTCCAGTCTTTGCGGAAGCTGGCGACCAGCTCCGTGCCGAGGCCGGTGGTGACCTCGATGCGCTCGGCGTGACGCACGATTTCGTAGACCTTGCGGGTGACGCGGTAGACCTGCTCGTAATCGCCCGCCATGCCCTGGACCATGACCTCGGGGGTGATGCCGATCATGTGACCGTGGCGGCAGCACAACTGGTCGGCAAGGAGCTTGAGCATCGGCTGCCGGAACGCGAGCTCCCCCGGCAAGCCCTCACCGATGTAGTAGGACACGGTGGGGCCGAAGGCCAGGATGTCCTCGGCCAGGTCGCGCGGAAATTCGCGGGCGGGCCGGCTGACCACGTCCTCCATCACCACCGACTTGAGCTCGGCGCCGCAGTCCGCCGCCTCTTCTTCGATGGCCTGCGCGATGTCCTGCCGGGCCCGGGTCTTGACCACTATGACGCGGTCGCCTTCGTGGACGTTGAGGCAGGTCCTTACCGCGTTGCGCGCGCCGGGCGCGAACTCAGGCAGCACGCTCTCCAGTTTCTATCCCACGAAGCAGGCTTCGCGGGGACCCCAGTTTGCGCGATTCTTGAAATTCACAGATTCGGCGTTAATATCGCGCTAGGCGCGCAGGGGGTGTCGGGGTACTCATCCGTCCGGTCCTGTTCGCGATATCCATTGGAGGACCCAAGACGGTGAGCTTCGACGACAAGGTTCTGACCTGCCGCGATTGTGGGCGCGAGTTCGTTTTCACTGGTGGCGAGCAGGAGTTTTATCAATCGCGCGGATTGCTGCACGAGCCGCGCCGCTGCCCTAGCTGCCGCGCCGCGCGACGCTCGGACGGCCCCGGCGCCAGCTCGCGACCCGCGCGCGAGATGCATGACGTGATCTGCGCCAACTGCGGCAAGCCGACCCAGGTGCCGTTCCTGCCCACCGGCAGCCGGCCGGTCTACTGCCAGGACTGCTTCCAGGCCGCCCGCTCGCGTTAGCGGGCTAACCTCGTAGCCATGGCGACCGCGGTTTCCAGGAGTGGGGGGACTCCCCCCACCGGCGGGCCGGGCAAGCCCTTCCCCCCGCCGCCCCCCTTGAGCCACCTCGGCTCGCTCATGCGCGGCGTGCGCAGCGTCGACCAGGTCGGCGTCGAGGAGCGCGCTGCGGCGCTGGGCAAGCGGTCGATCAAGAAAGCGTCCAAGCTGGCCGCGCTCGACCTGGTGATTCGCTGCATGGACCTGACGACGCTGGAGGGCGCCGACACCCCCGGGAAGGTGGCGGCGCTCTGCTCCAAAGCCGTGCGCCCGCAGCCGGGCGACGCCAGCGTTCCCAGCGTGGCCGCCGTCTGCGTCTATCCGGCCATGGTCCCGCCCGCCGTGGCCCACGTGCGCGGCACCGGCGTGAAGGTTGCGTCGGTAGCCACGGCGTTTCCCAGCGGGCAGACCTTCACTTCGATCAAGGTCGCCGAGACGCGCGAGGCGGTGATCGCCGGCGCCGACGAGATCGACATGGTGATCGACCGCGGCGCCTTCCTCTCCGGTGATTACCAGAAGGTTTACGACGAGATCCAGGAAGTGAAGGAAGCGGCCGGCCGCGCGCACCTGAAGGTGATCCTGGAGACGGGCGAGCTGGGCACCTACGACAACGTGCGCCGGGCTTCGATCCTGGCCATGGCCGCGGGCGCGGATTTCATCAAGACTTCCACCGGCAAAGTCACGCCGGCGGCGACGCCGCCGGTGAGCCTCGTCATGATGGAGGCGATCCGGGACTTCCACCATGAGACCGGCCGCAGCGTGGGTTTCAAGCCCGCGGGCGGTATCCGGGCCTCCAAGACCGCGATCCACTACCTGGTTCTGCTCTACGAGACGATCGGCCCGACCTGGATGACGCCCGACCGTTTCCGGATCGGTGCATCCAGCCTCCTGAACGACGTGCTCGCGGGCTTCGATTGGGAGTACGCGCCCGCACCCGAGGCGCGCGACATCGTCACCATCGCGGCGCGCAACCAGCTCTACATCGGCGGCAAGTTCGTGGAACCTCACTCGCGCAAATTTTTCAAGACAGTGAACCCGGCCACCGAAGAGACCTTGGCCGAGGTCGCGGAGGCGGACGAGGTCGACGTGGACCGCGCGGTGAATGCCGCCGGTGAGGCGTTCCGCAGCTGGTCGCGCCTGCAACCGGCGCGGCGCGCGCGTTACATCTTCCGGATCTCGCGCCTGCTGCAGGAGCGCTCGCGTGAGCTGGCCGTCCTGGAAACCCTTGACGGCGGCAAGCCGATCAAGGAATCACGCGACGTCGACCTGCCTCTGGCCGCCGCGCATTTCTTCTACTACGCGGGTTGGGCCGACAAGCTGGAGTGGGCTTTCCCCAACCGCTCGCCGCGACCGCTGGGCGTGGCCGGCCAGATCATTCCCTGGAACTTTCCGCTGCTGATGCTGGCCTGGAAGATCGCACCCGCGCTCGCCGCCGGCAACACGGTGGTGCTGAAGCCGGCCGAGACCACGCCGTTGTCGGCGCTGCTGTTCGCCGAGATCTGCGAGCAGGCCGAGCTCCCGCCCGGAGTGGTCAACATCGTGACCGGCGCGGGTCAGACCGGCTCCTACGTGGTGTCGCATCCGGGCGTGCGCAAGGTCGCGTTCACCGGATCGACCGAGGTTGGCAAGCTGATCCAGCGCGGGCTGGCGGGCACCGGCAAGCGGCTGACCCTGGAGCTCGGCGGCAAGGCCGCCAACATCGTCTTCGAGGACGCGCCGCTCGACCAGGCCGTGGAAGGCATCGTCAACGGCATCTACTTCAACCAGGGCCACGTCTGCTGCGCGGGCTCGCGGCTGCTGGTGCAGGAATCGATCCAGCAGCCGCTGCTGGAGAAGCTCAAGCTGCGGCTCGGCACGCTCCGTTTGGGCGATCCGCTGGACAAGAACACCGACGTGGGCGCGATCAACTCCAAACAGCAGCTGGCGAAGATCACCGGCTTGGTCGAATCGGGCGTTCGCGAAGGTGCGGAGATCTATCAGCCGGAATGCCGCCTGCCCGAGCGCGGGTACTGGTTCCCGCCCACCCTGTTCACCGGCGTGTCGCAGTCGCACCGCATCGCGCGCGAGGAGATCTTCGGGCCGGTTCTCTCGGTGCTCACGTTCCGTACGCCGGAGGAGGCGGTCGAGAAGGCCAACAACACGCCATACGGCCTGTCGGCGGGGATCTGGACCGACAAGGGTTCGCGGATCCTCTGGATGACCGAGCGCATGCGCGCGGGGGTGGTCTGGGCAAACACCTACAACCGCTTCGATCCCACCTCGCCCTTCGGCGGCTACAAGGAATCCGGATTCGGCCGCGAAGGCGGACTGCAGGGCCTGCTGGCCTACGTGGACCTCAACTGATGGACGTCCGCAAGACCTACAAGATGTACGCGGGCGGCGAGTTCATCCGCTCCGAGTCCGGCCGCTCCTACCGCGCCGACGGGGTCAACGTCCCGCGTGGCTCGCGCAAGGATGTGCGCGATGCCGTGGTGGCCGCGCGAAGCGCCTTCGGGGGCTGGTCGCGGCGCACCGCCATGAACCGCGGCCAGATCCTCTACCGCGCGGCCGAGATGCTGGACGGCCGGCGTGCGCAGTTCGTGGCGCTGCTGGGCGCCGACCGCGGCGCGCGCCGCGAGGTCGAGCGGGCGGTGGAGGTCCTGGTCTGGTACGCGGGCTGGACCGACAAGCTGGCCCAGGTGACCGGCACCGTCAACCCGGTCGCCGGACCCTACTTCAACTTCACACTGCCCGAGCCCACCGGTGTGGTGGGCGTGGTGGCCCCGGAGAAGCCGGGGCTGCTGGGGCTGGTCCTGCGGCTGGCGCCGGCGCTCTGCGGTGGCAACACGATGGTGGGACTGCTCTCGGAGTCGCGGCCGCTGCCGGGCCTGACACTGGCCGAGGTGCTGGCGACCTCCGATCTTCCCGCCGGTGTCGTCAACCTGATCTCCGGGCGGCGGGCGGAGCTGCTGCCCTGGCTGGCGGGACACATGAACGTGAATGCCATCGACGCCGCCGGCTGCACGGACGAGGAGCTGGCCGCCGTCGAGAAGGCCGCCGCCGACAGCGTCAAGCGCGTGGTTCGGCTCTCGGCCCGCGATGCGCTGTCGCCTTACGCCGTGACCTCGTTCATGGAGTTCAAGACGGTCTGGCATCCAATCGGGGTTTGATCGGCCGCCAGGCGGCCTTTGTAAACGACTCCCGGACCGAGCGCACGGCACGCCGCGCGTTTCTATGTAAGCTCTCGCACTAGGTCGCTCCGCGATATATCGTTAGGCGAGCCATGAGCGGCCTTGCGGACCTGGGGCGCTTTGAGGAGCCTGCCGTCCTGGTGCTGACCAGCCTTGCCGAGCGCCCGCGCCACGGCTATGCCATCGTGCAGGACGTCCAGGCGGTGGCGGGGGTGAAGCTGGGACCCGGCACGCTCTATGCCACTCTGGCGCGGCTGGAGGCCCGGGGACTCATCGAGGGGCTGCCGGCCGAGGACCGCCGCAGGCCTTACCGGATCACCGGCGCCGGGCTGGCGCTGCTGCGGCAGCGACTCCAGCGCATGGAGGCGGTGGCGCGCACCGGCCTGGCCCGTGTGGCGGGCACATGACGCGTTTGCTGATCCGGCTTTACCCACGGGCCTGGCGCCGCCGCTACGGCTCTGAGGTGCTGGTCCACTATGGCTGCGGGCGGCTCGGGGTTCGCGACACCCTGGACCTGCTTGGCGGCGCTCTTGACGCGCATCTTCACCCGCAGTGGGCACGTCGAGGCCGGACCTGGCCATGGATATTTTTTCTGGCTGCGGCAGGAACCGCTTGCCTCTGGCTGGCGACCGCCGCGTTTCCAGTCGAAAGCGTTCTTGAACGCTACGGCTCGGAAGCCGAGTTAGAGCTTCTGGGACTCGCTCTCAGCGGCGGCGGTCTCGCCATAGGGCTGGCCGGACTCGCGACGCGCTCGCGCATCCTGTCGACATTTGGCGCTCTGATGGCGATGCGATTGCTGATAGACGCGGTTGCACTGCCCGCCCTCGCCAACCGGCACGTCCTTCCTGTAACAAGCGGCTACCCATGGCTTCTTGCCAGTTCGTTGGCCATCGGGTGGTCGGCACTGGTCGCGGCCGCGACGCGCAGACTATGGCCAATTCCGGTCGGTTTGGGCCTCGGGTTGTTTTTGGAGGTCCTGTTGACGAGCGATATCTCTCTCGCGGCGTGGCTGGGCCGAAATGCCGGCCTGAACGGGCCCATCCTTCTAAGGTGGGTCGCCTTCAGCGCATGGGCCGCGATCGTGGCAGCACTAGCCACGCCCTCCAGGCAGCGCCGACACGGATCGTGGCCGCCTGATGACCCAGCTGCTGGGGCGCGCATACCACGAAAGCCTTATGACGCTGATCCCGAGCCACTGGAAGCGGTCGGCCAAGTCTGGCGCAGGCCGTAAGGGCGTTGCGCCGGCGCAAAGGGGCTCGGCGCGACTACTGGATGGGAGCTGCGCCGGCGCAACGCGCAAACGCAAGCCGTCCGGCGTCGCAAGATGCCGTCCACGCCCTCGTTGGGCTCGAAATGGAGGGGGCGGATCCGGCCATCGACCGCTTCCAGGCCCTGAAGACCGCCGCCATCGACCGGCTGGAGGCGGCACAGACCGCAGCTGATTGGGCCAAGACCGACGACATCATCTTTGATGCCTCGATGCTGACCGCCCGGCTCCTGGGTTACGTGGAAGGGCTGGCGATCGACCGCCCGGCGCTGGCGCAGGACCTGCTCCTGCAGTCGCGGCCGGTCATCGAGGCCATCGCCAGGCTCTCCGAACACGCCGGCCGCGCGCTGCGCCTGGAGCGCTGAGGGCCGGCTAGTTCTGGGCGGCGCGGGCGGCCCGGGAGGTCAGCCTCATGGCGTCGCCGAGCAGGCGATCGCTGATCGCAAGCTCGATGTGCCTGCCCCGGCGGGGATGGCAGACCGGGCAGCGCGACCCGGCGGCGTTGAGCTCACGCGGGATCGAGACATGCCGGAGCCGGTCCTGGCAGATCGGGTCGGTCGCCAGGGCGGGCGGAGCCCCGCGTAGGGCCCGGCGCGCTGCCTCCATCAATTCATCCCAGGCGTGCTGATGATCCACCGTCCTCTCTCCTTGGAATTTCGACGCAAAGCCTGGCGTTTTCCTGCGCAACAGCCAGAAACCCTTGGTATTTCGAACCGACGGTCAGCTCAGGCTGTAGCGCTCCACCGCATCTGTGTCCCATGCCAGGCCGATCCCCGGCCGGTCAGGCGCGGTCACGAACCCGTCGACCACCTGCAGGGGCTCGGCCAGCACCGGCGAGGCCAGGTCGAGCCACTCCAGGTAGTGCGCTGTGGGCGCAGCGGCCAGGAGGTGCGCGGTGGTCTCCACGTGGATGTGCCCGGAGCAGCGAACGCCGGCCGCGCCGGCCACGGCTGCGCCGGCGATCCAGCCGCTGACGCCGCCGATCACCTGAGGATCGGGCATGACCAGGTCGCAGGCGCCCCGCTTCAGCGCCAGCGCCATCTCCTGGGTCGACCGGAAGTTCTCGCCGATCTGGATCGGCGTGTTGACCGCGGCGGTGACGGTGGCCGCGCCCTCGAAGTCGTCGCAGCGGACGGGCTCCTCGATCCAGGCCACGCCCTCGCCGTCGAGGGCGCGGCAGCGGCGGAGCGCCTCGGCCACGTCGAGCGACTGGTTGTAGTCCACCATCAGCTCGATCGAATCGGGCAGCACCTCGCGGGCCGCGCGAACCACCGCCACGTCCTGCCCGCGCGCCGGCCACCCGACCTTGATCTTGACCGCCCGGAACCCCTTCTCAAGGGAGCGCGGGAGGCGCTCGGCGATCTGCTCGACGGTGAGCATGCCCAGGGAGTCGTACGCGGGCAGCGGCTGCGGTCGGGAGCCCAGCAGCGCGGCCAGCGGCCCGCCCGCGGCCACGGCCAGCGCGTCCCAGACCGCGATGTCTAGCGCCGAGACGGCCATGCCGGCCAGGCTCACCGCGCCGCCCAGGAGCACAAAGCGCGAGCGCAGCGTCTGCTGCACCTCGGCCGGCACCAACGGCTGCCCGATCAAAGGCTCGGCGAGCCCGGCGATCAGGTCGCGCAGCGGCCGCAGCATCAGAGGCTGATACGCGAACACGTAGCTGCGGCCCGTGACGTCCTCCTCGGTTGTGAGGTCGATCAGGAGGAGAGGCACGGCCGGCATCACGCCGGAGGCGGTGGTGAGGGGGACTTCGAGCGGGACCGAGACCGGCGTCGCCCGCACCGAGCGGAGCGTCAGGCGGGCGTGGGTGAGGCTCTCAGTCTCGATAGCGGTAGACGATGCGGCCCCGGCTGAGGTCGTAGGGCGAGAGCTCCACGCGGATGCGGTCGCCGGGGGTGATCCGGATGAAATAGCGGCGCATGCGGCCGGCCGCGTACGCGATCAGCTTGTGGTTGTTCTCGAGCTCGACCTCGAACATGGCGTTGGGCAGGGCCTGGGAGACCACGGCGTCCATGACGACGGCCTGCTCCTTCTGCTGCTCCGGCGCCGGGTTCTTGCGCTGGCGCGGCTGCCGGGGCCCGCGTCGGGGCGTGCTCGATCTTGCCAAACCGCACCCAGTCTAGCCGAGCTTGCTTTCCATCTCCGAGACGAGCTCGAGCGGGATGCGGCCGGCCGCGGCCAGGCGACGCAGCGCCTCGGACCATCGCGGCTCCTCGTCGACAGCGCTGCGCAGCAGCGGCAGCGCCTCCTCCCACTCCCCCGCGCGCGCATGCATCATGCCGGCCGAAATCCGGACCTGCGCCTGCTCGGGCGCCAGCCGCAGCGCGGCCAGAGTGCGCTCCCTGAAGTCCGGATCGTCGGGGAACACCCGCAGGGCCAGGTACGCGGTGCGCAGCCGGACCAGCCGCGCCAGCTCCTCCACGGGATCTTCGTGGTCCTCGACGCGGAGGTCCATGAGACGGTCCTCCCACAGGCGCCCGGTAGGCCGGCCGCTCACCAGGAGCAGGGCCGCCGACTGGCGCCCGCGGATGTCGCCGCCCTCGCCCTCGGCCGCCCGCAGCGCCTCGATCAAGCGCTCGGCCAGCGGCCGGCCCGCGGCGTTCTCGTAGGCCGCGGCCATGGCGTCCCAGACCGTGTCCCGCTCCATCAGGTTGGCCTGGCAGCTGTAGCCGTCACCGGTCCGGTGGCCGGCCGCGGCGGTGGCGCGAGGACCCGTGTAGGCCGCCACCCGCCCCGCCGCGTCCACCATGGCGCATTGCCGGCCCTCGGGCTCGGCGTCGCCCGCCAGCACCGCCGCCAGCGCCTGCTCGGCGCTGAGGCCGCCGCGCATCAGCTCCAGTCCCAGCGGGCCGAAGGCGATGTTCACCACGGACTGGGTGGCGACCGCGCCCACGCCGGCCTCGGCCCAGGGCACGACCGGGCCGACGTGGAAGTACATCGACTGCACGGCGACCCCCAGCTCGCCGGTGTCGCGATCGCGAGCGACGATCGAATAGGTCAATCCGGCCTCTTTGGGGTCCCCGCGAAATCGCCAGATTTCGTGGGGTAAATCAAGTAGGTCACCCGGTCAGTTTGGCGAGAACCCGACCGGCGGCACGTTCTGGAGATGGCCCAGCCGGCGGATGCGCTCGATCTCGGCTTCCAGCAGTTCCTCCGCGAACGCCGGATCGCCGCTCTCCAGGAGCGCCTGGCGCTTGGGCGCCTCGGCCTGCAGGACGGCGCCGGCCAGCCAGACGGCCCGCTTGCCGAGCGCCGTCGATAGCTGCGGCGCCACCGCCAGCCCGTGCAGCTGGAGGTATTCGTCCAGCAGCGCGACCAACCGCGGTCCCGCCTCGGGCGGCGGATCCTCGAGCACCTCCGCTTCGCCCAGCAGGTAGGGCGCCGGCTCGGCCGTCGAGAGCAGCCGGAACCGGTGCAGGCCGCGCGCCACGATGTTGTAGCGGCCATCGGGCAGCGCCTCGACCTCCTGCAGCGTGGCCACCGTACCAACCTCGTGGACCTGGGGCACCGAGCCGACTTCGCGCCCCTCGCGGATCAGGACCACCCCGAAGTCGCGGCCCTCGCGCACAAGCTGGCGATAGCGCTCCTCGAAAATGTGCAGCGGCAGCACCGCGCCCGGGAACAGGACGGTGTGCAGCGGGAAGAGCGGGAGGACCAGGGCTACCTCGGCCGCTTGGCGGTGGCTCTCCACTTGTCGATCCAGCTGCCGGCAACAGCCGCCTCCTCGCTGCCGGCGCCCAGCTGGCGGACGGCGTTCTCCACCCGGGTGGTGAAGGCCCGCGAGGTTTCGCCGCGGCGCACCTCCAGCGGCTTGCCGATCCGGATCGTGACCGGGGCCGGGAGCGGGAAGCGCTGACCCCTGGGCATGACCCGGTGCGAGCCGCGCACGTGCATCGGGATCACGGGCGCGCGGGTTTCGGTGGCCAGGAATCCCACGCCGGGCTTGAACTCACCGATGCGCCCGTCGCTCGAGCGCGTGCCCTCGGGGTACAGGAGGAGGTTCCAGCCCGACTTCAGGAGCTGGTGCGAGCTGCTGAGCACGGCCTGCGGCCCGCCGGTGCGCGAGAAGGGAAAGGTGTTCAGCCAAAGCCCCACCACCCGCCCCAGCAGCGGCCGCCGGTACCAGTAGTCGGCCGCGGCGGCCACTACGGTCTTCTCGCGTGTTCGCTGCGAGAGCGCGTGCAGCAGCAGCGGGGTGTCGGCGTGGCTGTTGTGGTTGGCGGCCAGGATGGCCGGCCGGTCGAGGTCCTCCACCCACTCCCCACCCTCGACCTGAAGGTGCGTCATGGCTTCCGTGAACGGCATCATTAAGCCGCGCTGGATCAGGAAGCGCAGGGAGCGCACCGGCTCCATGCGCGCCCAGCCCAGGTTCGAGGGCCGGTCCGGAATAGCCGGAGAGGCCTCCGGCCAGCTGCGCGGCCGCGGTCGCGACCACCGAAAACCGCGGCGCATGACGCGCAGGTCGTCGCTCAATGACGCGGCCGCGCCCAGCAGCTGGGAGACTCCGTAGCGACCGGAATACCAGGCGCTCACCGGACGTCGGCCAGCATCAAGGGCGGCGTGCGCAGGTGCGTCACTGACGGCCATTTGCCGACCGTCTGCTCGGCGATCTCGA
>VBEO01000042.1 GCA_005881825.1 Chloroflexota bacterium
CCCGCCTTCTTCGGGGGTGCGGGCTCGGGCCAGGGCGCCCGGCGGTCCCTGGGGTGCCGACTCGGGCAGCAGCATGAGCAGGGCCGGCAGGCAGGCCAGGTAGAGAACACCGCAGGCCAGCTTGAGCGGGAGCTGGTCCCCCAAAACCACCGCCCCGAGCGCCTGCGGGCGCAGGTTGCCGGGTCCGATCGAGGGCAGGAACACGGCCAGCAGCCAGACAGCCTGCACCGACAGCACGAGTTGCGCGGACGCGGCGCGCCGGCCCCAGCCCCAGCTCCAGGCCAGCCAGGCCGCGCCCAGCAGCGCCGCTGCGGCCACCAGCGAGTTGCGCTCGGCCGCCGGCACCGGGCTGAAGGGCGCCGCCAGCTGGCTGGCCGCCGCTAGCGCCAGCACCCAGGCCCAGGCCGCCACCGGCGCCAGGCTGCGCGGCGCCAGCCGCAGCAGGCCGCGGGCGGCTGCCGGCAGGCCGCCGCGCTCGGGAAGCAGCGCCCAGCCGGCGCCGATCTCGGCGGCCACGCCGACCAGCAGCGCGCTCAGACCGCCGGGATAGACCAGCAGCGCGACCAGGTGGGCCGCCAGGTCCTCCCAGGGCACCGGCTACAGGCCCCCCATCGCCAGCAGCACCGCCGGCGCCACTCCCAGCACGAGGCTGAAGCCGAGCGCCACGACCACGCCCACCGCCGAGCGGCCACGCGGCGATCCCAGCGTGCGTGCCAGCCGGAACGAGTGACCCAGCCAGATCAGCATCCCCAATCCCAGCACCAGCGCCAGCGGCCAGTACACCTCGGTGGCCGCCCGCAGCAGGAGCAGGCGGATGGAGAACCCGGCGAACGGCGCTGCGCCGGCCAGCGCCGCCCCCAGCAGGATGTTGGCGGGGCCCATCGCCGCCGGCGTGCGGTTCAAGAGGACGGGCCGTGCCCATAGGTAGAGCGGGAAGCGCACCAGCAGGACCGAGGCCAGCACCAGGTAGGCGGCCCCGTAGCCGTCGGGCACGACCATGCCCAGCCCGGCCAGGGCCAGCCCCCAGTCGGCCAGGAAGGAGTACCGCCACGCCGCCACCTCGCCTTCGGCCAGCCAGGCGCCCACCGTCCCCCAGGCCAGGTTGAGAACCCCCAGCCCGACCAGCAGCGCGCCGTAGACGGGAATCCCCTCGGCGCCGATCGTGGGTTGGATGCGCGCCACCAGCGCGATCGCCAGCGCGGGCCCGAAGAACCCCGTCCAGGCGACTGGCGAGGCGGGTGCCGGCTCTTCGGGGTCGAGCTCAGGAAGGAAGGGCACCAGCCCCGCCGCCGCGACCAGCGACAGGACCAGCGCCAGCGCCGAGAGGCGGGCGAAGAGTGGGGTCTCCCCAGCGTGCTGGAGCAGGCCGCCCGCCAGCAGCAGCGCCACCGCCAGTCCGGGGGCGCGCATCCGGGTCGGGAAGGGCCGCCCTCCGGGCAGCGCGGCGTGGCCGGCGGCCAGCAGCGCGATCACCACCGCGACCGCCAGCGCATCGGGTGCGGCGGCCACGGCGGCGAGTCCCGTCATCCCCGCCAGCCCGGCGGCGAGCAGAGCGACGCGGTCGGCCTGGGGCGGGGCCAGCGCCACCACCAGGCCGAGCGCCAGCGCCGTGAGGAGCAGAAGCGCGCGGGCAGCCGGGGCCATGCTGAGGCCCAGCGGCGAGGCTTGCAGGGGTGGCGCCGCGAGGAGCGCCAGCATCAGCGCGCCCGCGATTCCAAGGAGCCCGCCGCAGAGCAGGGCGAGCGCCGGTCGCCGCCGCAGGGCAGCCGCCAGCACGGCGCCGATCGCTGGCAGGCCCAGCGCCAGCTCAGGCCCCACGCACGTCACCTTCCACGCCGGGCAGAATGCCCAGCAGCACCGCCCCCACGGCGGCGGCCAGCACCACGATCGGGGCCCCCTGACCGCCGGTGGCGGCTTCGGCCGCGCCCACCGCCAGCGTCATCACGGCCGTGGAAGCCAGCGCCGCCTCGCGGCGCAGGGTGCTCATCAGGCGGGCGGCGCCCAAGGCTCCACCAAGCAGGATCGCCACCCGTAGCGGCGCCGGCCCGGGTCCTCCCAGGATGGACGCGCCGACGAAGCCCGCCAGCACACCCGAGACCACGCAGAGCAACAGCCGCGGTGTGGACCCGGGCGGCAGCGTCCCCCAGCCGGCCCGGCCGTCGCGCAGCCGGAGCCCGGCCGAGGCCAGGCCGGCGATGCCCAGCACCACCGCCGCCAGCGGGTCCGCCAGCAATGTGGAGGCCAGCCCCGCGGAGTACAGGGCCATCCCTAACGCGATCCCACGGCGGGCGTCGGAGAGGACGAGGAAAGCACCTCCCAGCCAGGCGACCACGACCGCCACGACGGCAACCGTGGACAGCATCAGCGGTTGACGGCCACGGCCAGGGCCAGCAGCAGGACCGCCCAGAGCAGGGGCTGGCCGCGACCCATGGCGGCCTCTACGGCGCGCGGATTGACCAGGCTTCGGTACTGCTCGGGGATGCGCAAGGAGCGCAAACGGTTCCGGGCCCTGCCCTGGACGGCCGTCCAGGGAAGCGGCAGCAAGGGTGGCGGCGCGGTGGCGGGCGCCGCCGCTCGCGGCCGCCGGACGGCTACTACGGGGATCATCACCAGCAGCAGCAGCGGCAGGCCGAGGGCGATCGCGGCCCAGCCGCCGGCGGCGGTCACCACCGCCACCAGGCCGCCGCCGACCGCGCCCGGCGGCACGCTCACGACCTCCGCGGTCGCGGGCAGGCCGACCTGTGCCACCAGCACGCCCACCAGGGCGCCGCCCGCAAGCAGAATCAGCGTCGCCAGGCCCGCACCTGCTGCCGAGCCGCCGGGTTCGGCGCCCCTCCCGGTCGCGGGCAGAAGTCCGGCACGCGCTGCGCCCGCAAAGCCGAGCAGCCAGGCCAGCGCCGCCGCCACCGCCAGAAAGCCCCATCCGCCGCCGGCTTCGAAACCCGACTGGACCACCAGCGCGCGAGCCGCGAAGGTGGTGGCCGGAGGTATCCCCGCCACCAGCGCCAGCAGCAGCGGCGCCGCCCGGGACTGCTCGGTCTCGGGCAGCAGTGGCAGCAGCGCGGCCAGGACCGAGGCGGCCAGCAGGGTCACCACCCCGGCTGTGATGCCCGTCGGCGTGCCGAAAGCGAAGGCCAGGAGCGCGAAGCCCCCCAGGCCCGGCAGGGCTTCGGCCAGGAACTGGCGGCGGTTCGCCGCCGCCTGAGCGCGAAGGGCCGAGGTCAGCGCGATCAGCGCCGCCCCGGCCGCCACCGCGATGTTCAGCCAGGGGCTCGGCCAGCGTCCGCCTCCGGCCGCGTAAGCGCGTACCAGCACGTAGAAGCCGATCGGAAAGAGCAGCGCCACCGCCAGGCTGCCCACATACAGACGGGGACGGTCCCAGATCTCGGCCGTCCAGGGCCGCCAGGGCACCAGGCCGGAGCCGAGTGCCGCCGCCGCGACCAGCAGAAGGAACATCGCGGAGGTCAAGGCCGTCACCGGCACCGCTGTGTAAACGGCGGTGCCGCTGAGCACCTCCAGCGCCACTCCCGCCCAGACCAGGGCCAGCCAGCCCCCGATCAGCGCCGGCCAGTAGACCTCGGTCGCGCGCGGATGGTCGGCCCGCAGTTGGACCAGGAGCAGAGTGGCGGCCGTACCCAAGAAGAGCGAGGTGGAGAGGATGCCGTCCGCCAGCACGGCCAGCAGCGCGGCGGCGACGGTCAGGGCGGCCGCGCCGGACTCCCGCCAGCCCCGCCGTTGGAAGCTCAGCAGCAGGACCGCTGGAATCAGCACGCACAGCCCGAACGCGAAAGAGACGGCGTCCAGGCGCAGGATCAGGCGGGCGCCCGGGATCAGGTTGGGACCGGCCAGCTCGGCGGTCGCCCGGCCGGGCAGCCAGAGCGCGCAGAGGACGGCCAGAGCCAACCAACTGGATGCGGCCGCCACCGTGCGCCCGACCCGGAGGCCGGCCGCGCCCGCCACCCAGGTCAGGAGGGCGGCCGCCCCCAACACCAACGCGGGCAGCGCGACCTGGAGACCGGGGGGCACCCGGCTAGCCTAGTCGGAGCCGGTCAGGCGCTCGATGTCGGCGCGCAGAAAGCTCGAGCGCCGGCGCTCGAAGTGTTAAAGGAGCAAAAATCCAGCCCGCCGCCGGCGCTCGGGCCATTCGAGCTCAGGTTCTTCCACCCTGCAGACGATCGATCTCGATACGAAGTTCGTCTGCGATGCGGCGATTCCTTTCCACTACTTCTGCGGGCGCCTTAGCTACGAACTCCTGGTTGGCCAGCTTGGACTCGATGAGTTCCAGTTGCGCGGACTTCCGGCCAATCTCGGCGATGTTCAATTCGCCTTGGGTGCGGGCGCGAGCCAGGAACGTGACAGCGCCGATCGTGGTCGGGTAGCCCGCCCACGGCAATTCGCTGACCAGGCGGACGGACGACAAAGTGGTCAGGAGCCTCTTCTGATCCTGATCCCACGTCCGATCGGTTTCTGCCTCCAATACGGCCATTCCCACTTTCAGGCGATCCGGGCCGGCGAGCTTCTTAGCCGCGCGGAACTCACCGAGCACCTCGGTAATGGGCTTCATCTTGGCTTCTGCCTCGGCGTCGGCAAAACCAGGCTGTGGCTCGGGCCAGGCGTCGCGGACCAGGAAGTCCCGCTCACCGGGCAGTCGCGACCAGAGCTCCTCGGTGACGAAGGGCATGAACGGGTGCAGGAGCCGCAGCACGACGTCCAGCACGTGCACGGCGACTGCGCGGGCGGCGGGGTCGCCGTCGCGCAGCCGCGGCTTGACGGCCTCGAGGTACCAATCGCACAGCTCATGCCAGGCGAAGTCGTAAACGGCGGTGACCGCGCGCTGGAAGGCGAAGCCTTCGATGCCGGCGGTCACCTCGGCGATCGTGGCCTGAAGGCGGGAAAGGATCCAGCGGTCTTCCAGCTCCAGCCCCGCCCCCGGCGCCGGAGTCGCCACCGCCTCTGCGCCCAGCCCTCCCAGGATCAGCCTGGTCGCGTTCCAAAGCTTGTTGGCGAACCGCTTGAACCCTTCAATGCGGCTCTCGTCGAAGCGGACATCCTGGCTCGACATGCCGACCAGTGCGGCCCAGGCCCGCAGGGCGTCGGCGCCGTAGCGCGCGATCACCACCCGCGGATCGATGCCGGTGCCCAGCGACTTCGACATCCGGCGCCCGTCGGGGGCCTGGATGGTGGCGTGGATGATCACGTCCTGGAAGGGCACCGCGCCCATGAAAAAGAGCCCGCTGAAGATCATGCGGGTGACCCAGAGGTTGATGATCCCGCGGTCCGTCGAATTGACGGAGGTCGGGTAGAAGCTGCGCAGATCCTCCGTATCCTCCGGCCAGCCCAAGGTGGCGATCGGCCAGAGCGCGGAGGAGAACCAGGTGTCGAGGACGTCGGGATCCTCGGTGAGGCCGCCCGAGCCGCACTCGCGGCAGGCGCCCGGATGGCCGGCATCGGCGAAGCGGTGGCCGTTGGGGCAGTACCAGACCGGGATCCGGTGCCCAAGCCAAAGCTGCCGGCTGACGCACCAGTCGCGAATGCCGCGCAGCCAGTCGAGGTAGGTCCGCTCGAAGCGCTCCGGATGCCAGCGCACCAGGCCCGCCTCGCTGGCCGCGATGCACATGCGCGCCAGCTCGTCCATGTTGAGGAACCACTGCTCGCTGACCAGGGGCTCCAGGACGGTGCCGCAGCGGTCGCAGTGACCGACCTCGTGCGTGTAGGGCTCGGTGCCGACCAGGAAGCCGCCGGCCTCCAGGTCCCGAACCACCAGCTCTCGCGCCTCGAGCGCCGGCCGGCCGTCGTAAGCGGGAGCAAACGGCGTGTTCATGCGTCCGTCCGGATGCATGCCGTTGATCAGCTCCAGGTGATGGCGCTCGCCGATCTCGTAGTCCATGGCGTCGTGGCCGGGCGTGACCTTGAGGGCGCCGGTGCCGAACCCGCGCTCGACGGCGGCATCGGCCACGATCGGCAGGCGGCGGCCGACCAGGGGCAGCAGCGCGTGCTTGCCGACCAGGCCCTGATAGCGAGGGTCTTCCGGATGGACGGCGACGCCGGAGTCGGCCAGCATGGTTTCGGGCCGGACGGTGGCGATGACCAGCTTCTCGTCGCCGCCCTCGATGGGATAAGCGATGCGGTACAGCGTGTCGTGGTGGACCTGCCAGTCGACCTCCAGGTCGCTGATCGCCGACTGGCAGCGCGGACACCAGTTGACGATCCGAGGACCGCGGTACATCCAGCCCTTGTCGTAGTAGCGGACGAAGGCCTCGCGGACCGCCAGGACGTAGCCCGGGTCCATCGTGAAGCGGGTGCGGCTGAAGTCGACCGAGGCGCCCAGCTCCTTGGTCTGCTCCAGGATGGTCCCCCGCACCTTGCGGTACCACTCGTCGACCAGCTCCTCGAAGGCCGCGCGTCCGATCTCCTCCTTGCTGGTGCCGTCCACCGCCAGTTGCTTCTCGAGCACGTTCTGAGTGGCGATGGCCGCATGGTCGGTGCCCGGAAGCCAGAGGACCTCATGGCCGGTCATCCGCCGGTACCGGCACAGCACGTCCTGGATCGTGAAGTTGGTGGCGTGTCCCATGTGCAGCTCGCCGGTCACGTTGGGGGGCGGGATCGCGATCGTGAATTTGGGCTTGGGGCTGCGGGCGTCGGCCCGGAACAAGTTGGCCGACTCCCAGCGCGCGTACCAGCCGGCCTCGATGGCCTTGGGGTCATACGCGGGCGGCATGGGCGTGCGTTCAGTCATGGCTGAGGATCGGAGGTCGCCGGCGCGCTGGAAAGCTTCTAGCGCGAGCGCGCCGGCCGGAGTACGTCTACGGGTACCACGCTTTTACCCCACGAAATCTGCGATTTCGCGGGGACCCCGGATAGGCGCATTGTGAGTGGAATCTTACCCCGCCATGAAGGCAGCGATCGCCTGGAGGCACTGCTCGGGATCCTCCCAGAACATGAAGTGGCCGACCCCGCGCAGTCGCGCCACCTGGTAACCGCGTGGAGTCTCGAAGGCCGGCTCTGTCGAGAGCAGAAGCAAGCTCGGCACCGGCGGCGGCTCCGCCGGAACCACGTCGAGCTCGGTGGGGCCGCCGCCATCCCACCGGCGCGCGGCAGCCATGAAGGCGTCCAGATCTGCTTCCGGGACCCGGGGCAGGAGCTGGCGCCATTCCTCGCGACTGGCCGAGTCCAGGAAGCGGCGGCCGGCGGCCTGACGGTCGGATGACAGCTGGAAGCGCCAGGCGGGGTCGGCGTAGACGGCCCGCCGGGGGCGCAGCCGGTTCCGCGCCAAGAGCAGCACCGCCCCACCCAGCGAGTGGCCGATCGCCAACTCCGGGCCGGCGGCCACGCTTGCCACCAGGCCGTCGGCCATCTCCTCCACGGTGCCGCCGCTGAGGTCCGGGGTCTCGACCTCCCAGCCGAGACGGCACAGCCGCTCGGCGAAGCTGGCCCAGGTGGCGCCGTCGGCGCTGGCGCCGTGGACCAGGACCGCCCGGGTCACACCCAGCCGTCGAGTGCGGCCAGGAACCCCTCCAGATCGTCGCGGTGGATGGAATGCCCGGCGCCCGGCACGGTGCGCACCTCCCACCCGAGGGCGGCCAGGCGCTCGGCATGGGCGGGCGGCACCAGCTCGCTGGGATCGGCGAGGACCACCAGGGAGGGCCCGACCGGCGGCTGGTCAGGGGTGAAGTCTCGGCCCTCAGGGCCGATCCAGTGGACGGTCTCCGGATCCCAGCTCTGGAGCGCGGCCAGCTTGGCGTCGACGTCGGCGTCAGGCCAGCGCGGGTTGGCCGCCGCCACCTGCTCCCGCGACCATCCCTTCTGGGCCGCGAAACCCTGGGCGATCTGTTCGCGGTGCGGACCGCCGCCCAGGAACCAGGCGGGATCCTCGTAGACGGCCTTGCCGGGCCGCAAGACGGGCGCGGCCAGGAGCACCGCGATCCCGCCCAAAGAGTGGCCGATCGCCAGGTCAGGCTGAGGATCCAGGGTCTCCACCAGGTCGGAGGCCCAGCCGTCGGGGTCGTACTCGCCGCGCGGGCTCGGCCCGTGCCCGCGCAGGCTGGGCGCGAGCACGCGGTAGCCCCGCTCCGCCAGGCGGGGAGCCACCCGGCCCCAGGTCGCGCCCTCAGAGGTGATGCCGTGGATCAGCACCGCGGTGCGGGGACCCTCGCCCCACTCCGTGACATGGAGCTTCATCCTGTCAGCGCTTGCCCTCCTGGGCCCGGATCGCGTTTTCGGGCAGGGCGGCGGCGCCGGCAGCGGCCTGGATCATCTCCGGCACTGCGGTGACCAGGCGGCCGAACAGCCGCTGCTCGAAGGGGGCGACCACGATCTCCACCTTGCGCCGCAGGATGGCGCGCGCCACCGCATCGGCGACCTGGGTGGGCTTGGTGAGGCGGACCGGCACCCGGGCGCCACTCTCGGCGAACATCCCCGCCTCGTCCACGAAAGTCGGGCTGACCACGGACACGCCCACACCGGTCCGGCGCAGCTCGGCCGCCAGCGCGTGGCCGAAGCCGCGGAGGCCGAACTTGGTGGCGTTGTATACCGAGCTTCGCGGCGCCGGCACCTTGCCGGCCAGCGAGGCCATGAGGACGATATGGCCGTCCTTGCGCTCGAGCATGCCGGGCAGTAGGAGCCGGGCCATCACCAGCGGCGCCCGCACGTTGACATCGAGCGCCCGGTCGATCTGGTCGATCTCGAAGTCGGTGAGCCTGCCGCTGGCAGGGACGCCGGCGTTGGCCACCAGCACGTCGACCGGGCCCGCCTCGGCCACCAGGCGCTCGGCCTCGCCCGGCTGGGAGAGGTCGGCGGAGACCACGCGCGCCTCGCGCAGCTCGACGGCCACCCGCTCCAGCTCGTCCTGACGGCGGGCGGAGAGGACGAACCGACAACCTTCGCGGTCGAGCCGGCGGGCGATGTACGGACCCAGCCCGGAGGACGCGCCGGTCAACAGGACCAGCTTGCCCTTGAGGTCCTTCACCATCTCATCGTAGGGGCGAGGCTTGCCTCGCCCTCGGTCCGAGTGCGGGAGGCGCAAGCGCGGGAGGGGCAAGCCCCTCCCCTACGGGTCGTAGGGGCGAGGCTTGCCTCGCCCTTCGCGGGAGGGGCAAGCCCCTCCCCCTACGCGCTAGGCCGACTCGCCGACGATCTGCGGGGGCTGGTCGGCCTCGTCGCTGTACTCGAACTCGGGCTCCTGCAGGTTGCGGATGGCCTCTTCGCTGATCGAGCAGCGCTTGATATCCGGCCGCGAAGGGATCTCGAACATCGAGTTGAGGAGCACCTCTTCGATGATCGACTTCAGGGCTCGAGCGCCGGTGCCCCGACCGAGTGCCTTTTCGGCGATCGCATTCAACGACGCCGGCTCGAAGACGAGCTCCACGTTGTCCAGCGCAAAGAACTTCTGGTACTGCTTCACGAGCGCGTTCTTGGGCTCGGTGAGGATGCGCACGATGTCCTCTTCGTCCAGCGGGTGCAGGGTGACCGTGATCGGGAGCCGCCCGATGAACTCGGGGATGAACCCGTACTTGAGCATGTCCTGCGGCTGAAGGGCGGTGAGGACGTCGGTGGTGTCCTGCTTGTCCTTGCGAGCGGCAGGGGCGCCGAAGCCGATCGACTTGCGGCCGATGCGCTGCTCGATGATCCGCTCCAGCCCGTCGAAGGCGCCGCCGCAGACGAAGAGGATGTTGGTGGTGTTGATCTGGATGAAGTCCTGGTGCGGGTGCTTGCGACCACCCTGCGGCGGCACGTTGGCGACCGTGCCCTCCAGGATCTTGAGCAGCGCCTGCTGCACGCCCTCGCCGGAGACGTCGCGCGTGATCGAGGGGTTGTCCGACTTGCGCGCGATCTTGTCGATCTCGTCGATGTAGATGATCCCGCGCTCGGCGCGGCTGATGTCGAAGTCGGCGGCCTGGATCAGGCGGAGCAGGATGTTCTCCACGTCCTCGCCCACGTAGCCGGCCTCGGTCAGCGAGGTGGCGTCCGCGATCGCGAAGGGCACGTCCAGGATCTTGGCCAGGGTCTGGGCCAGATAGGTCTTGCCGCACCCAGTGGGGCCGACCAGGAGGACGTTGGCCTTGGTTAGCTCCACGTCGCCCACGGACTTGGAGGCCGAGATCCGCTTGTAGTGGTTGTAGACCTGGACCGAGAGCACCTTCTTGGCGTGGTCCTGGCCGATCACGTACTGGTCGAGGGCCGCGCAGATGGTCTTGGGGTTGGGGATGAACCCGGTCTTGGCCTTCTTGGACCCGGCCGACCGGCTGTCCTCCTCCAGCACCTCCTGGCAGAGGTCGATGCACTGGTCGCAGATGTAGACGCCGGGTCCCGCGACCAGCTTCCGAACCTGGTCCTGGCCCTTCCCGCAGAAGGAGCAGCGTGTGTAGCGGCGGCGGTCTTCTCGGTCGTTCATAGGTTCTTAGGCGGGGGCTGGCGGATTATGACCGCGCAGGATGTCATTGGCAACGCTGATGCACTCACTGCAGATGTAGACACCGGGTCCCGCCACCAATTGAACACCCCGCTCGCCCTTTTCCTTTCCACAGAACGAGCACCGGGGCTTGTGGCGGACGACCTTGGGCGACTTGGGCCGGCGGCGCCAGATCATGGTCAGGAAGCCTTCCCGGCCGGCTCCTTCTCCGGTACGACCGCGGTGGGTGCCGCGATGATGTCGTCGATCAGCCCATACGCCTTGGCCTGCTCGGGGGTGAGGAAGTAATCGCGCTCGGTGTCCTGCTGGACACGCTCGATGGGCTGCTTGCAGTGCTTGGCGATGATCCCGTTGAGGACCTCGCGGGTGCGCAGGATCTCCTTGGCGTGGATCTGGATGTCGGTGGCCTGGCCCTGCATCCCACCCCACGGCTGGTGGATGAGGATGTTGGCGTGGGGCAGCGCGTAGCGCATGCCGTCGTGGCCCCCGCAGAGCAGGACGGCGCCCATCGAGTAGGCCATACCGATGCAGATCGTGGCTACCTTGGGCCGGATGTACTGCATGGTGTCGTAGATGGCCAGCCCGGCCGTGACCTGGCCGCCAGGGCTGTTGACGTAGATCGAGATGTCTTTCTCGGGGTCCTCGCTCTGCAGGAAGAGCAGCTGCGCGATCACCAGGTTGGCGACCTGGTCGTCGATGGGAGTGCCGATGAAGATGATCCGGTCCTTGAGCAGGCGCGAATAGATGTCGAAGGCGCGCTCGCCCCGGTTGGTGCTTTCCACCACCATGGGGACCAGGTAGTCCATGGCCTCGCCATTGTAGGCTCGGTCTCCGCGCACGCCCCTACTTTGCACCTTCGACCTTCTGTACCAGCTTTTCCAGGATTTGCAGCCGTTTGAGCTGGTGCGCGAAGTACTCGCGGGCCGTGCGGTTGGCCACCACCTCCAGGTAGCGCTCCTTCAGCTCCGGGTCCTTGGCCACCTCCTCGCGCATGTATTCGGTGACCTCGTCCTCGGTGGGCTCGACCGCCAGCTGCTTGCCTGCCGCCTCCAGTACGAGGTCGACGCGGATCCGCGATTCGGCGTCCGGGCGGGCCTCGGCCACGTACTCCTCAGGCGTCTTCTGGAGATAGGCCAGGTAGCGGTCCAGGCGCAGGCCCTGGCGGTGCAGGCGCTGCTCCAGGGTCTCCACCTGGTGCATGACCTCGTGGTCGACCAGCGCCGCCGGCACCTCGACCTGGCTGGCCTCGACGAGCGC
>VBEO01000099.1 GCA_005881825.1 Chloroflexota bacterium
GATTGCGAGCGGCGCCGTGGCGATGAGCGCGGCGAGTGCGAGCAAGGGCTTCGACCCTCCCGCGAACATGTCGGTGAGACCGACCTCGACCGGGTACTGGGACGCGTCGGGCAGCACGGCGTACGGCAGGAAGAAGTTCGTCCAGTCGGCTGCGAAGCTGAAGAAGAAGACCAGCGCGACGATGGGCTTGGCCAGCGGCAGCGCGACCCGGCGGAACGTCGCCCACTCGCCGCAGCCGTCGACGCGGGCGGCGTCGAGCAGCTCCGCGGGCAGGGCGGTCCCGTAGTAGAGATACGCGAGGTAGATGCCGAAGGGGAAGAAGGCGAACGGCAGGACGATCGTCAGCGCCGATCCGAGGAGATGCACGGCGTTCAGCTCGAGGAAGGTCGGCAGCACGAGCGCCGTCACCGGCATCGTCATGGCGACGATCGTCGTTCCGAGCACCACCCGGCGACCGCGGAAGCGCCCGAATGCGAGGCCGTACCCGCCCGGGATCGCGGTCAGGAGAACGAGCGCCGTCGCCGAGAACGTGTACGCGAGCGAGTTCTCCATCCAGCGCCGGAAGAGGTGGTCGCCGAAGCCGTCGAGCTGATGCCACGCCCGCGCGACGTTCGCCAGGCTGCCGAAGGCGAACGGCCAGCCGGTCGCGAGCTGGTAGTCCGTCCTCGTCGGCGCGAGCAGGAGCCAGAGCAGCGGCAGGGCGAAGAAGGCGGCGAAGAGGAGCAGCACGAGCATGCGCGCCGCTCGTCCGAGAGCGCAGGACATATGACGATCATATGACGGCGCTAGGTCATCGAGATCACGCTGCGGATGCCGTCCTGGGCCTCCATCAGCTCGAAGCCGCGGTTGACCTCGTCGAGGCTGATCCGGTGCGAGATGAACGCGTCGACGTCGATCTCGCCGTCGAGGTACCGCTGCACGAGCTGGGGCACCTGGTCGCGTCCCTTGACGCCGCCGAACGAGGAGCCGGCGATCCGGCGGCCGGTGATCAGGTACCGCGGGATCACGTCGAGCGTCTCGCCCTTGCCGGCGACACCGCAGACGGTGGCGAGGCCCCAGCCCATCCGCGCCGCCTCCACGGCCTGGCGCATCACCGAGACGATGCCGGTCGCCTCGAAGGTGTAGTCGGCGCCGAAACCGCCGGTCATGTCGAGGATCGCCTGCACGACGTCTGGACCGCCGGCGAGCGTGTCGGTCGCGCCCTGGCCGCGCGCAAGCGCGAGTCGTTCCTCGGACAGATCGACGCAGACGATCCGGTCCGCACCCCGCAGGCGGCAGCCGGCGACCGCGCCGAGCCCGACCATCCCGGCGCCGAAGACGACACACGTCGAACCGGGCTGCACCTTCGCCGTGTTCATCGCCGCACCGAGACCGGTCGAGAGGCCGCAGGCGAAGAGGCACGCACGGTCGAGCTCGGCCTCCGGCGAGACCTTCGCGAGCGCGATCTCGGGCATCACCGTGTACTCCGCGAACGTCGACGTGCCCATGAAGTGGCGGATCGGCTCTCCGTCGCGCGACAGCCGCGTCGTTCCGTCCGGCAGGTAGCCGAGGTTCTGCTGCTCGCGGATCGCGAGGCACAGGTTCGTGCGCGGGTCGCGGCAGTGGACGCACTCGCGGCACTGCGGCGAGAAGAGCGTGACGACGTGATCGCCGGGCGCGACCGACAGGACGTTCTCGCCCACCGCCTCGACGACGCCTGCGCCTTCATGTCCGAGCACGGCCGGCGCGTAGCCGGACGGGTCGGCGCCCGAAGCGGTGTACAGGTCGGTATGGCAGACGCCGCAGGCGACGAGCCGGACGAGGACCTCGCCCGCCTTCGGCTCCGCGAGGTCGAGCTCCTGGACCTCGAGCGGCCGGCCGAACTCCTCGAGCACAGCGGCGCGAATCTTCACCGGGCGATCCTACGCTCCGAGCTCGGCTCCTCAGTCGTACGCGCGGATGATGCGCACGCTGAGCGCAAGCATGATCGCGGCGGCGACCACGATGACGAGGTAGCCGAGCCCGATCGTCTCCCAGTGGAAGTCCTGCAGGATGAGCGAGCGCAGCGCCTCCATCACGTACGTGACGGGATTGACCGTCGCGGCGATCTCCATCGGACGCGTGAGCAGGTTGCGCGGCACGAAGTTCGGCGTCAGAAACAGCAACGGGAAGAAGACGAGGCCGGCCGAGTTCGTCGCGGCGGCGCTCCGCGTCTTCAACGCGATCACCTGCATGAATCCGGCGTAGACGATCGCCCAGCCCGCGGTGAGCAGGATCAACAGCAGGAAGCCGAGCACGCCGCTGGCGATGGTGATCCCGAACGCAAGCCCGAGCGCGACGATCAGGCTGGCGATCACGAGCGCCTTGACGCCTTCGGCGAACAGCCGACCGAGGACGATCGCGCTGCGGCTGACGGGCGTCGCCCGGATCTTGTCGAAGTAGCCGCCTTCGATCTCCTCGACGAGGAAGAGCGCTGCGCTCCCGAACGAGGCCGCGAGCAGCATCGAGCTCGGGAGCTGGAAGGCGCCGTAGCCCTGCCCGTGGAGGAACGCGGTCGTCGAGCCGGGGAAGATCCGCGCCGCTTGGCCGACGTTGACGACGAGGAAGAACAACGGGATGAACAACGTCGGGACGATCGCCTCCGGCGTGCGCAGCCCCTCGCGCAATGCCCGCCTCCCGAGAACGAGGGCGTGCGTCACGCCTTCACCTCCTGCACCTCGCCGGCC
>VBEO01000061.1 GCA_005881825.1 Chloroflexota bacterium
CAGGTAGCCCTGCATGTTCACTGCCAGCTGGGTGAGGATGTCCTGGCGCTTCTGGCGAACGTAGAAGAGCACGTTCTCCTGCAGCGCGCGGGCGCGTTCGGGATCCTCCGGCTGCAGCTCTGTGATCTTGGCGGTGAGCGCGTCGTCGAGCTTCTGGCACATGTAGGCGTACTGCTCGAGCCTGCCCTTGACGTCCCAGACCCGCACCTTCTCCTGGTCGATGGCCGCGTCGTCTTTGACCAGCTCGTCCTGCCCGCGATACAGCGACTGCAGGATGCCGTCGATGTTCTTCTGAGCCGACTCGTAGCGATGGAAGTAGTCGCGCACGCGGTCGCCGAAGGGCAGCTTGCCCAGCAGCCGGGAGGGTTCCAGCAGCTTCTGCCGTGAAGGGTCGAGATCTTCCAGCTGGCGCCGCAGCTGGACCAGCGAGCGCGAGAGCTGCGAGCCCGCCCCCAGGGGCCCACGTTCCATGGCGGCCGCGGGACGCTCCAGGAAGCGGTTGGAGACCTCGGCCGACTGCCGGATCTCCTGGTTGCCGAGCTGGCTGATGGAGTCGACCTTCTTCTGAAAATCCGGCGAATGGGGATCGAGGGCGGCCAGACCTTCGACGAAGGCGCCCACGGTCGCGGTGATCTTCTCGGCCGCGGCCGGATCGATCTGCGCCGAAGCGGCGGCCTGGTCGGTGCTGACCGCGGGCACCGGCCCCGGCGGCGTCAGCACCAGGCGTTGGTCGCTCATTCCGAGGCCATTGTCACCCGCTGGGCATCGACGCGGGCGTAGACGTGGGGCGGCCGGCGCACCGGTTCGTCCACCAGCCGCCAGGCAGCCGCAAGTCGTGGCGCAACATCGACAACCAGCTCGGGATTCCGGGCGTGGACGGTGGCCAGGGGATCGCCGGCCTGCACCGAGCCACCGACCGGCGCCTCGATCACGATTCCGGCGCCCGGGTCGATGCGGTCCTCCTTGCGCATGCGGCCGGCGCCCAGCGCGAGCGCTGCCCGGCCCACCTCCAGCGCATCGATGGCGGCCACGTGGCCACTCGCAGTTGCCGGCAGCGGCACCTGGGCCTGGGCTTCAGGGAGACCTTCGTCCAAACGCCCGCCCTGCGCCTTCAACATGGCCTCGAATTTGCGACGGGCAGAGCCGTCGGCGATCGCCGTGCGCGGATCCCGCTCGACCCCGGCCAGGCGGCACATCTCCGCGGCCACGCGCACGGAGACCTCGACCAGCTCCTCGTCGCCCTCGCCGGACAGCGCCGCCAGCGCCTCGCGGACTTCGAGCGCATTGCCCACCGCACGCCCCAGAGGGTTGTCCATGGCCGTCACCAGCGCGACCGTGCGCCGGCCTGCGCCCTCGCCGATCTCCACCATCTCGCGGGCCAGGAAGACCGCCATGTCAGGGTCTGGCATGAAGGCGCCGCGCCCGAACTTGACGTCGAGGACGATGGCATCGGCCCCCGCGGCGATCTTCTTGGACATCACGCTGGACGCGATCAGCGGCACCGAGGGCACGGTGGCCGTGACGTCGCGGAGGCCGTACAGGGCCTTGTCCGCCGGGACCATGCGCGGTGACTGGGCGGCCACCGCGAGGCCGAGTTCGGCGACCTGGCGCCGGAAGCGGTCGGGGTCCAGGTCGACCGTCAGCCCGGGCACCGATTCCAGCTTGTCCAGGGTGCCGCCGGTGTGCGCCAGGGCGCGGCCGCTGAGCTTGGGCACGACCACGCCGCAGGCCGCGGCCAGAGGGCCGGCGATCAGCGTCACCTTGTCTCCCACGCCGCCGGTCGAGTGTTTGTCGACCTTGATGCCAGGCAGCTCGGAGAGGTCCAGCACCTCGCCGCTGTCCACCATGGCCCGGGTCAGCTCGAGTGTCTCGGCCCGGGTCATGCCTCGCGTGCAGACCGCCATCAGCCAGGCGGCCATCTGGTAGTCGGGGATGGAGCCGTCGAGGTAGCCGCTGAGCAGGAAGCGGAGCTCCTGGGCGCTGTGCTCCTCACCGTCCCGCTTGCGGGCGATGACCTCGAGCGGGGTCATCCCTGCGCTAGCTGCAGGTCCTGGCTGCGGTCGTCCTCCTGGTCGGGGTTGCGCAGCAGATCGAGCAAGCGCGGGTCGTAGGCAAGAAGCAGTCCGGTCGTGCCGGCGGCTTCGTGGCCGGCCTTGAGCTCGCGCCAGGCGGCGCGGCCGTCGGGAATCTCCCCCTCCACCCACCCTTCGGGCAATCCCGTGCGGAGCCGGCCGCGGCAGAGCACCCGCAGGGTGGCGAGCTCGCGGTCGCGGCCCTCAACCGGCGCCTGCAGTCCGAGACCGGACGTGTGGGTCCGGGCCGCTACCGCGGCCAGCAGGGTGATCGGATCCAGCTCGGACTCGTCCGCCCAGAGCAGCTCGGCCCCCGCCGCCTCCAGCGCACTCGCCTCGGCCAGCAGCTCGCCCGTATCCAGGCCGGTGGGCAGCCGAACGCCGATCGCCACGGTCACGAGGGCAGCACCCAGATCTTGCCGGCGGTCTCGTGGCTGAGGGTGAGCTCGCGGCCGTCGAGCGCGATGCGCAGCGTGCGGCCGACGCCGTCGACCTCGGCCACCTGCAGCCGCCGCCCCGGCACCAGCCCTCGTTCCAGCAGGTAGCCGAGAAGCTTGGGCGCCTCGCGCTCGGCGACTTCGGAGATGCGGGTGACGGCGGCGGCATCTCCGGCTTCCAACCCCGAAAGCCGGCGCTCGCCGGCTTCGGCCTCGGCGTGTCCCGGAATCGGGTTGCCGTGCGGGCAGGTGGCGGGCCGCCCCAGCGATTCGTACACGCGCTCCTCGACCAGCTCGGAGACCGCGTGTTCGAGTCGCGCAGCTTCCTCGTCCGCCTGCACCCAGTCGAGCCCCAAGGCGTCCGTGAGCCAGCGCTCCATGATGCGGTGCCGGCGCACGATCGACTCCGCCGCCTCCCGGCCGGCGGCCGTGAGCACGATCTCCTTGCGGGGGTCGATGCGCACCATGCCGTCGCGGATCATCCGGCGCAGCGCCACCGTGACAGTGGGCCGGCTGACGCCGAGCCAGTCCGCCAGCCGCGCGCTGCGCGCGCTCTCGCCCTCGGCCTCCATGTAGAAGATCGCCTCGAGGTACCGAGAAATTACCTCTGACGGACCCTTTTTTGACAAGTTGTTAGCGTTATCTAATCCCATGTTTCGTGCGTACTAATATCGAGAACTCCGCATGAGCCACCTCACCGCCGCCAGCCTCGGCGCGATCGCAGGCTTCACCATTTTCATCGGTCTCCCGGTGGCCCGGGTACGCGGGCTGCCGCGTCCGGTCCAGGGCTTCTTGAACGCGCTGGCGACCGGGGTCCTGATCTTCCTGCTCTGGGACATCCTCGCCCACGCCGGCCAACCCGTGGAAACCGCCCTCAAGAGCCACTCCACGAGCTTCCCGCTGCTGGCCGGGCTCTTCGCCGCCGGTGTCGGAGTCGGGCTGCTCTCGCTCATCTACTTCAACGGAGCGCTGCTGCGCAGGGTCCGCGGGCCTGAGCAGGCCGGCGGGGCGCCGCCCAACCCCCAGGCTCTGGGCATGATGATCGCCACCGGGCTCGGCCTCCACAACTTCTCGGAGGGCCTGGCCATAGGACAGTCGGCCGCCACCGGCGCCATCGCCTTCGTCGGTGTGCTGGTGGTGGGCTTCGCGCTGCACAACGTCACCGAGGGCTTCGGCATCGCGGCGCCCATGACGCTGGCGCCCCAGCCGGTCTCCTGGGGCTTCCTGGCGCTGACGGGCCTGATCGGCGGCGCGCCCACCTTCCTGGGCAGCACGATCGGATACCTCTTCCGGTCCGAACTGGTCTACGTGCTCTTCCTGGCCCTCGCCGCGGGCGCGCTGGTCTACGTGCTCAACGAGCTGTTCGTGGTCGGCCGCCGGATCACCACCCCCCGGGTCATGGGCTGGGGCGTGCTGCTCGGCCTGCTCGCGGCTTACGCCACCGAGCTGTTCCTGACGTCCGTCGGAGGCTAGTCGCTCAGCCGAGCGCCGGCGGCGGAACGAAAAATCGAGCTGAAAACAGTTCCAGCGCCGGCGCTCGAACGTACCTAGCCCGCCAGGGCCTCTTCCTCGTCGAAGCCGAACTCGGGATTCCGGATCCGGAATAGCCGCTCCTGCATCTCGAAGACGCTGTCCAGGACGTCCTGGACGCGTTCGGTGTCCTGATAGATGTCGAGGCACTCCTGGGGCAGCTCCCCCAGGTTGTCGCGGATCTCGACCCGTTGGTCCTGATTCAGGGTCTTGACCCCGTCGCGGTTCATCTCTTCCAGTCGCCACAGCACCTTGTCCGTCGCCTTCAACATTCGATGGAAGGCGTAACGGCGGGCGTTGTCGCGCGCAATTTCCTCTTCCAGCTGCTCGATGTTGGTGTTGGTCTGGTCGATCATCCTTCCCTCTACCTTACCCAAGTGATCAATTCCGGCAACCCCTTTCTTGACGCGCTGCGGCAGAGCCTGCTGCCGGTCGAGGGTTGGGGCAAGTTCCGGGTCGGCGCCCGGCCGGCGGCGGTGGTGGCCGCCCTTTTTGAGGACGCCGGGGACTGGCATCTGCCCTTTGTGGCCCGCCGGCCGGACGCCCCCGATCACCCCGGCCAGGTGGCCTTGCCCGGCGGCGGCGTGCGGCCCGGCGAGAGCGCCTGGGAGGCCGCGGCCCGCGAGTGCGCGGAGGAGATCGGGGTGGCTCCGCACAGCCTGCAGCCCCTGGGCGCCGGCCCGCCGCTGTACGCGGCGGTCACCAACTTCCACGTCGTCCCCTTCGTGGCCGTCGTCGCGGGGCCACGCCCCGCCTTCGTGCACCAGGCCTCGGAGCTGGAGGAGGTCTTCGAGATTCCTCTGCGCGAGTTGCTGGCTGACGCCGGCTGGCTGGAGGCTGAGCCCGGCTCCTGGCTGGGGCGCCATTTCCCCTGGCGGGAACGCATCGTGTGGGGCCTCACGGCCCGACTACTGGCGGACCTGCTCCCCCGCTTCCGAGAGGCCCTGGCGCGAGCGGCGCAGGTCGAGCCAGGCGTGTAGGCAGTACCCGCCGATCAGCACCACCCCGGCGGCATATCCAAGCAGCAGGTAGCCCAAGGTCAGGGCACCTCCGCCGCCGACTCCAGGCGCACCAGCTCGTGGCGGTCGCGGCGGGCCTCCGCCAGCTCCCGATTGCGCTCGGTGACGTAGCGGGTCGCCACCAGGGTTCCGGTCAGGAGCAGGACGGCCAGCAAGGTGACCAGCCAGGCCGCCAGCATGGACGCCGGCAGGGCGCCGGTCTCGATCACCGGCTGCGGGTGCAGGGTGCGCCACCAGAGCACCGAAAAGTGCACCACCGGCACGTCGACGAAGCCCACGATGCCGACCACCGCGGCCAGGCGCGCGGCGGTGCGCCCGGGCGGCGCGAAGCGGCGCACCAGGATGTAGCCGGCGTACACGGCCCAGAGCACCGCGGTGGAGCTGAGGCGGGCGTCCCAGGTCTTGCTGGGGTCCCAGTTCCAGATCGGCTTGGCCCAGATCATGCCCATCACGAAGGTGACGCTGGTGAGGAGCAGGCCGACCGGGGCCGCTGCCCGAGCCAGCCGGTCGGGCCGCGGGTCTTCCCGCCGGAGGTAGAGGATCCCGCCGATCAGTACGAGGGCGAAGCAGGCGTAGGCGGCGATCGCCGAGGAGACGTGCAGGTAGAAGATCCGCTGGACCGGTCCCTGGAGCGAGTCCTCCGGCGCGAACACGAAGTCCATGTAGGCCGCGGCCGCGAAGGCCAGCAGGCTCCCCAGAACGGCGACTCGCAGCCTAGTGGATATGGGGGGACTCCCCCCTTGGGCGGGCCGGGCGAAGCCCTTCCCCCCGCCCACCCCCCTAGTCATCGAGCACGAACCTCGCCGCCAGCCCAGCGACCACGACGACCAGTATGTCCAAAGCCAGCAGGTTGGCCAGCGCCTGCGGGGCACGGCCGGTGAGCGCCGCGGCCCCGTAGACCACGAAGGGAATCCAGATCGGAAGCGCCAGCACAGGCAGCAGCAGCTCGCGGGCGCGGGTCTGTACCGCCAGAGCCGAGAACAGGCAGCCCAGCGCCGCCATCCCTGCCGTGCTCAGGAGCACGGCGGCCACCGCCAGGGGCGGCAGCCCGACGCCTAAGAAGACGCCGATGCCCGGCACCAGGACCGCCTCGCAGGCCAGCAGCACGGCCGCCGCCGCAAGGGCCTTGCCGGCAAAGATCGCCACCGGCCCGGCCGGCGTCAGCAGCAGCGCCTCGAGCGAGGCCTGCACCTTTTCGGCCGCGAAGGCGCGCCCGAAGGCCACCAGCCCCGCGAACAGCACCACCAGCCAGAGCACGCCCGGAGCGATCCGGGCCGCGCTGGCGGCGTCCAGGTCGAAGGCGAAAAGCGTCACCACCAGCGCCAGCAGCACGAACTGCGCCAGCGCCGGCAGGACCTCGCGGCTGCGCCACTCGGTCAGGAGGTCCTTGCGCGCCACGGCCAGGGCGCAGGCGGCGAAGGTCATCGCACGACCTGCAGGGCGCCGCGGTCGAGCACCCGCCCCGCCCGCAGCTCCACCACCCGTGCGTCCAGCTCGTCGGCCAGCCCGCGGTCGTGGGTGGCGAAGACCAGCGTGCGGCCGGAGACCAGGCGGCCCAGCAGGTCGCGGCCGGCCGCATCGAGGCTGCTGTCGGGCTCGTCCAGAAGCCACAGCTCCGGGTCGTGGAGGAGGGTGCGCGCCAGCGCCAGGCGCTGCCGGCGGCCCCGACTGAGCTCGGCCGCCGGGCGCAAGGCGTCGTCCGTCAGCCCCAGCTGCTCCAGGCATTCGACGGCGCGGCCGCGCGGCAGACCGTGCAGCGTGCAGAAGAACTCCAGGTTCTCGCGAGCGCTCAGTGCCGGATAGAGACCGGGCTCGTGGGCCAGCCAGCCTAACCGCGAGCGCAAGGCCGAACGCTGGCGGACGGCGTCGAGGCCGAGAAGGCGCAGCTCGCCGGCGGCCGGCCGTGCCACGGTCGCCAGCAGGCGCAAAAGCGTGGTCTTGCCGGCGCCGTTGTCGCCCAGCAGCGCCACGCGCTCCCCCGCAGCCACCTGGAGGTCGATGTCGAGCAGCACCAGCTGGCGACCGAAGCGCTGTGTGAGTCCGCGGGCTTCAATCGCCGGCTTCATCTTCCCAATGCCGGATCAGCGGCCAGAGCACGTAGACGGCGGCGGCCATGAGCAGGACCGTCGCAAACACCCAGGTCATGTCGCGGGCGCCGCCACCCGCGCCCGGACCGGCGCTGCTGCCGGCACGGCGGAGCCGAGGTTGCCGAGGAGGATCCCCAGCACCAGGATCGCCGCGCCGGCCCAGATCCAGGTCACCAGCGGGTTGACGAAGACCGTCACGGTGGCGTGGTCGGGAGCGGCGTCGTTGAGCACGACGTAGACGTCCTCCAGCGGCGTCGAGCGGATGGCCACCCGGCTGACGGCCTGGCCGCCCAGGCCGGGATAGAAAGCGCGCGCGGGCTGCAGCGTCTCGTCGCCCATGGTCAAGGTCACGAACTGCTCGCTGACGCTGCCCGGCCGAGCTCCGAAGGCATCGAAGGTCAATGTGTGGCCAGCCACGGTCACAGCCTGTCCCGGGGCCAACGTCGCCGTCCTCTGGGACTGCCACACGTGCGATCCGACTATCCCAACGGCCACCACCACCACACCGAGGTGTGCGAGGTAAGCCCCGTAGACGCGGCGGTGACGCCAGGCCCAGGGCAGCGGCCGCAGGCCTCGCACCGATGTGACGGCGGCCGCGGCCAAGACGGGGAAAGCCAGCAATCCCACACCCCGGACGCCGCCCAACGCCAGCGCCGCCAGCGCGAGCAGCGCCGCCGCCGCCGGCCACGCCAGCGACCGCCACCAACCGCGGGGAGCGCGCCGCCAGGGCAGCAGTGGCCCAGCCGCCAGCAGCAGCAGCAGCGCCAGGAACAGCGGCCCGCTGACCCGCTCGTAGTAGGAGGGGCCGACCACGCGCTGAGCGCCGAATAGCCCGCTCATCAGCGGCAGCAGAGTGCCCCACAGCACGGCGGCCACCAGCCCGATGAGCAGGAAGTTCTGAAGCAGGAACGCGCCCTCGCGGGAGGCCGGCGACTCCAGCGGCCGCTCGGGGCGCAGCGAGCGCGAACGCCACGCCAGCATCCCCAGCGAGAAGGCGACCAGCACCGCCAGCAGGCCGAAGAACCAGGGGCCGATGTCGCTGACGGCGAAGGTGTGCACCGAGACCAGCGCTCCGCTGCGGACCAGGAAGGTCCCGAAGATGGCGAGCAGGAAGGCCCCGACCACGAGCCCCAGGTTCCAGGCCTTGAGCTGGCCGCGACGCTCCTGCACCTGCGCCGAGTGCACGTAGGCGGTGGTGGCCAGCCAGGGCAGCAGGGCCACGTTTTCGACCGGATCCCAGCCCCAGTAGCCGCCCCAGCCCAGCACGTGGTATGCCCACCACATGCCCAGCGTCAGGCCGGCCGTCTGCAGGCTCCAGGCCACCAGCGCCAGCCGCCGGGTCTGGGCCATCCACGCTGCGTCATAGCGCCCGGCCAGCAGCGAGGCCATGGCGAACGCGAAGGGAATCGCGAAGGAGCTGAACCCGGCCAGCAGGAAGGGCGGGTGGATGAGCATGCCGCCGTCGCGCAGGATCGGGTTCAAGCCCAGGCCGTCCGCGGGCGTGATCTCGAGCAGGTCGAAGGGGCTGACCACGAAGACCAGCAAGGCCAGAAAGAAGCCCGCCAGCGCCGCCAGGATCGCGGTCGCGTATGCGCGCAGGCGCACGCCCGAGCGCCCCGCGGCCGCCACCGCCACCGAACCCAGGACGGTGAGGACCAGGGTCCAGTAGAGCAGCGACCCCTCCTGGCCGCCGTAGAAGCTGGAGGCCAGAAGGGGCCAGGACAGGGAGCGGTCGGTGTGCTCGGTGACGTAGGCCAGCTCGAACTGGTGGCCGAGCAGCGCCCACTCCAGCGCCCCCGAGGCCAGGACCACGGCGGCGGCCGCCGCGTAGAGGCCGCGCCGGCCGACCCGCGCCAGGACGGCGTCGCGGCGCACACCGGCCCAGGCCGAGAGGCCGGCCCCGAAACCGGCCAGGGCCAGGCCGGCCAGCAGCGCGGCGCCGCCGAGACTGGCGGTTATCAAGCTTTGGCCGTGAAGCGGGACGGGCACTTGGCCAGCAGCGTGCGGGCGTGGAAGACGCCGTCGCCGCCGGTACGGCCCTCGACCACCACCTGGATGCCCGGCTTGAAGATGTCGGGCAGCGTGCCCCGGTAGTCGACGGTCATGCGCGCGCTGGAGTCGGCCGCCGTGAAGCGCACCTCCTGCCCCCCGTCCAGCTTCTGGACGTCGTCCTGGACCACCCCCAGAACCCGCACGTCGCCGGCCGCCGGCTGGGACCGGACCTCGGAGATGGTCTGGTAGTACTCGGCCGAGCCGCTGGCGGCCGACCAGACCAGGTAGGTCACGCACCCGGCGACCACGAAGGCGGCGGCGCCGATCTTCATCCAGCTCACGGACCGCCCACCCCGATCAGCGCCAGGTAGCGGGCCAGGGCCTGCCCGTCCAGCGGGCCCAGAAAGCGGGCCGCCACCACGCCGTGGGAGTCGATGAAGTAGGTCTCGGGCGGACCGGTGACGCTGAACCCGTTGGGCACCCCGCCCAGGGCGCTGCCCAGCGGGTAGGGATGGGGCTGTTCGGCCGCGTAGGCGCGCGCCGCGTCGAGCGAGTCCTTGTAGTCGACGCCCAGGAACTGAACCTGCCCGCTGTGGGCGCGAGCCGCGGCTTGCAGGGCAGGGTCTTCGATCCGGCAGGGCGCGCACCAGGAAGCCCAGAAGTTGACCACCACCGGCTGGCCCCTGAGCTCGGAGAGACGGAGGGTCGAGCCGTCGAAGGCGCCGACCACCAGCTCCGGGGCGGGCTTGCCGACCAGGGTCGCCGGCGGGTTGCCCGCGGGATGCAGCATTCCCCAGCCGGCCGCCGCCAGCACGACCGCCGCCAGCAGCCCCCCCGCGGCCCAACCGATCAGCCTCACCGCGGCGCCAGCGCCTCCAGGGCGTCGCGGACCTGGACCGCGTCGTTGCCCGGCACCTGGAGCGCCATGGCGACCTCGTCGACGCCGGCACGTTCCAGCTCGGCCAGCCGCTCCCGGCATTCCTCGGCGCCGCCGATCACGGTCACGGCGTCGACCATCTCGTCGCTGATCACCGCCATGGCTTCGTCCTTGCGCCGCTCCAGGTACAGGTCCTGGATGCGCTTGGCCTCCTCCTGGTAGCCGTAGCGCTGGAAGAGCTGGTTGTAGTAGTTGCGCTCGCGGGAGCCCATGCCCCCGATGTAAAGGGCCATGTGTGGCCGCACCAGATCGCGGCCTGCCTTCTTATCCTCGGTCACCACCACGGGCTGGAAGACGCAGACCGAGAAGTCGTCGAGGGAGCGCCCGGAGCGCGCCGCGCCCTTCTCCAGCTCGGGGCGGATGACTTGCCGGTAGTGCTTGGGGCTGAAGAAGACGGGCAGCCAGCCGTCCGCCTGCTCGGCGGCCAGCGCCACCCCGCTGGGCGTCAGCGTGGCCAGGTAGATGGGAATGCGGTCGCGGATGGGGTGCGTGATGATGTGCAGCCCCATCGGCATCTGAAAGATCTCGCCGTCGTACTTCAGTCGCTCGCGCTTGAGCACGGTGCGGACGATCTCCATCGTCTCCCGAAGGCGCCTCACCCCCTTCTCGAACTTGACCCCGTGCCAACCCTCGATCACCTGGTGGCCGGAGGTGCCCAGGCCGAGGCTGAAGCGGCCGTCACTGATGGCGTCCAGCGAGGCGGCGGTCTGCGCTATCAGCGTGGGCGAGCGGCTGAAGACGTTGACGATGCCGGTGGCCAGGCCGATGCGCTGGGTCGAGCAGGCCAGCATGGCCAGGATCGTGAAGGCGTCCCAGCCGTAGGCCTCCGCCACCCAGACCTTGTCGTAGCCGAGCCGGTCCGCCTCCTGCACGTAGGCGACGACCATCTCGCGCGGGATGTGGTCCGTGTAGGGGACGTTGATCCCCAGCTTCATTTCGCGGTCGAGTCTAGTTAGTCGGGTTCCACCGCGTTGGCGGCCGCAATCCGCGCGTAGAGCATTGCGCTCGGCTTCATCTCTCGCTCGAGTGTGGTGCGATCGACGGCGATCAGCCCGAACTTCTGCGAGTAGCCGCGGGCCCACTCGAAATTGTCCGTGGCGGTCCAGTGGAAGTAGCCGCGTACGTCCACACCGTCGGCTATGGCGCGGTGCACCGACCGCAGCACGGCGGGCAGGTAAGCCTGACGCACGGCGTCGTCGCCGGTGCTGATGCCGTTCTCGGTCACGTACACCGGCTTCCCGAGCTCGCGCACCTCGTTGAGCACGTCGCGCATCCAGGCTGGATCCGAAGTCCAGCCCATGTCCGTGACCGGCACCCCCGGCACGTTGCGACGGGGGATGAACTGCTCGCCCGGCCGCCGGAGATCGAGGGCGGCGTTCTGCGCCCAGTAGTGCGCGATGCCGATCCAATCGGCCTCGGCCTCCACCACCCGTTCCCGGCGCACCCGTCCCACCGGCCAGCGGTCCATGAAGCCCTCGGCGGTGCGTGCGGCCCAGCGGTCGCGCCGGGTGTTGCGTTCGGGCAGGAGCAGGAAGCGGTGATGACTGAGGCCGACGCGCGCGTCCGGAAGCTGCTCGTGAATTGCGCGATAGGCGGCGAGGTGCGCCTGGCGCATGTGTGCCAGCACGCGCCAGACTCCCAGCAGATCACCTCGGCGCCCCGGCGGGAACTCGCCTCCCAGCCAGCCGTTGAAGGCGTAGATGTTGGGCTCGTTGATCGTGCACCAGAGATGGACGAGGTCGCCCAGGTCCCGCACCACCCGGCGCACGAAGCGCACGAAAGCTTCTGGCGCGCCCGACGACGCCCAGCCCCCGCCCTCGGCGAACCAGATCGGGCTCGTGAAGTGGTGGAGCGTGAGCATGGGCTGCAGTCCCTGCTCGCGCAGCTCACCGAGCACGTCGCGGTAGTGCCGGATCTGGCGGCTGTCGAACTCCCCAGGCCGGGGTTCGACGCGCGACCACTCGATCGAGAGCCGGTGCGCGTTGTTGTGCATCTCGCGCAAAAGCCGGAAGTCCTCCCGGTAGCGCCGGTAGTGGTCGCAGGCGACCAGCGAGGAATCGCCGTTCTGGATCCGCCCTGGTTCCTGCTCGAACCGCCACCAGTCGTTGTTGCGGTTGTCACCCTCGACCTGGTGGGCGGCGCTCGCCGTGCCCCAAAGGAAGCCCTCGGGGAACTTGAGGGGTTCGCCCACCGGGCTGGATCATAGGCCTCCCAAATGGCCGGGCTGACCCGCCGCCGCTTCCTCGCCGCCGCCGCCGGAATGGCCGGCGGGCTGGCCTTCCCCGGAGTCCGCCTGGGGCGCGCGGCGGAGACGCCCATCGAGCACGTCGTCCTCCTGATGCAGGAGAACCGCTCCTTCGACCACTACTTCGGCCTCTTCCCCGGCGCCGACGGATTTCCCGACTGCGCGCCCGTCAAGCCTGCCCCCTCGCTGACGCTGCTCGACCCCCCGCACGACACGGACAGTGCGCGCGCCGAGTACCACGGCGGGCGGAATGACGGATTCGAGCTGCTGGGCGGCGGCGAGGCCCTCACCTATTACACAGGGGAGGACCTGCCGTACTACTGGGCGCTGGCCCATCGCTTCACGCTCTGCGACCGCTACTTCTGCTCGGTCCTGGGGCCCACCTTGCCCAACCGGTTGTACGCTCTGGCCGCCTCAGCGGGCGGCTACAAGAACAACCCCAGCACGATCGATCCCGCCCTGCTGCCGCGGCCCAACCTGGTCGACCGGCTGGACGAAGCGCACGTCAGCTGGGCCTGCTACTCCGCCAACGGCCCCGCTTCGTATCCCTCCAGCTTCTCGGCCATCAGCTACTACCCGGAGCGCCGCGCCGATCCCCGGGCGCTGCATACCTACGACGACTTCCGGCGCGACGCCGCCGCCGGCAGCCTGCCCAGCGTGTCCTGGGTGCTGCCGGCCGAACCGCTGAGTGAGCATCCGTCCGACCCCATCCACTGGGGCGAGCGCTTCGCGGCCCTGACCATCAACTCGGTGGCGGCCGGGCCGGCCTGGAAGCGCACCGCGGTGATTCTCAACTACGACGAGAACGGCGGCTTCTACGACCACGTGGCGCCGCCCCAGGTCGACCCCCGCGGCTTCGGCTTCCGCGTCCCCTGCATCGTGGCCTCGCCATGGGCGCGGCCGGGGCACATCTCTTCGCAGGTGCTGGACCACACCTCGGTCCTGGCCTTCATAAGGACCGTCTTCAGGCTCCGGCCGGTAAACGATCGGGAAGCCGGCGCTGCGCCGATCAGCGATGCCTTCGATTTCGGCCACGCTGAGACGGGGTTCGTCTCCTACACCGACCGCCGGCGGCTGGCCTCGGACGAGCAGCCCCAGGATTGGTATGCGCGGCTGCTGGCGCTGCCGGTGCCGCCCGGGGCCCGGTCGGAGGTCCCCAAGCCCCGGCCGCTCTGCCCCCCCACCCCGCCCGATCTCACCGCCGGTGCCGTGGCCGCCGCCGCCGCCGGCGGGCTGACCCTGGCGGCCGCCCGCTACAGAGCCGGCTTGGGGACGTCCGGTTCCGGCGTGCCCGGGGTCCCGACCGGCACTTCAGGCGGCGGCGTGTAGGCGACGCCCACCACCTGCTGGCCTTCGGGGTCGAAGTCAACCTCCAGCACCCCGGCCCGGGCCACGTTGCGGCGGTACATCTCGACCTCGCTGTGGGGCCGGCCCTCGAGCAGGATCCAGGCCGCCTGCAAAGGGTCCGCGTGGCTGACGAGCGCCGTCACCTCGGCCGGGTGTTCGCGGGCGTAACGCCGCGCCACCTCCAGGACCCGGCCGCCCATCGCGGCGATCGTCTCGTCCCCCGGCAGCAGGCCGCGGCGCGCCTTGTGCACCAGCCAGAGCGGGCGCCGGAAGGGCACCTGCCAGGGCGGGACGCCCTGCAAATAGCGCCCGAACTCCGCCTCCCGCAGCTCCGGCTCCTCGATCAACGGCACCGGCCGGGGCAGCTGGGCGGCGATCAGCTCGGCGGTTTCCCGCGCCCGCTGCAGCGGGCTGTGCACGATCCGCGCCAGTCCGGCGTCGCGCAGGCGCTGCCCCAACAGCTCGGCCTGCCGGCGTCCCCGCGGGCTGAGCGGGAAGTTGTCGAGATGCCCGTACAGGACCCGTTTGGGGTTGAGCACGTCGGCGTGCCGGATCAGATAGACGCGGGTCAGCGGCACCGGGTGGAGTCTAGGGAGGTCTGGAGCGCGGCCTCTTAGACCAGAGGCAGGTGGGTCGAAGATGCCGACAGGGCTTCCGTGAAGGTGCGGTTCGGCCCCTGGCCCGACATCCGGCCCTGGTTCAGAGTGGCGTAGGCCTCCGTGATCAGGTCCTGCTGGTTCATGCGCTCGTGGGCCACGCTGGCGATGCCCACGGAGACCGTCAGGCGCTGCCAGTTGCCACCGGTCTGGAAGTCGTGGGAGGCGACTGAACGACGCAGCTTGTCGGCGGCCAGGACGGCGCCGGCGGCGTCGGTTTCGGGCAGCACGATCGCGTAATGTGGCGGCCCGTCGCTGTCCAGGAAGGCGACGGTGTCCGTGTCTCGGACGGCCGCCACCAGGGCCTGCCCGATCTCTTTGAGCAGGTTGTTGAGCTGGCTGGTGCCCAGGTCGCGGTGTATGTGCTCGGCGTGGTCGACCTCCACCACCAGGGCCGAAAGCGGGCGCTTGTAGCGGACCGCGCGGTTCACCTCTTGGCCCAGCATCGCCTTGGCGAACACCGCGTTGAAGAGCTCCGTGGTCGTGTCGACCACGAAGATGGGACTGGAATTGCGTTCGCGTTGGCTGTGGCCGCAATTCGGGCAGAACTGGGCCCCATCGGGGACCTGCCCCTCACAGGACCAGCAGACCGACATCGTGGGCGGCATTCTAGCCGTGAGTACCCGAATTCGCTGACGATTGACAAAGATGGGGGCCCAGCAGGATCTCTTCGGCAGTGAACCGGAACCCGGCCGCCGGGCCGACGCGCCGCTGGCCAGCCGCCTGCGCCCGCTCAGCTTCGACGACCTGGTGGGCCAGGAGAAGACGGTGGCCGTGCTGCGCAGCCTGGCCGAGTCCGGGCGCCTGCCGAGCATCGTGCTCTGGGGGCCGCCGGGCAGCGGCAAGACGACCCTGGCCGCCATCCTGGCCCGGGCCACGGGGTCCCGCTTCGTGGCCATCAGCGCCGTGACCTCGGGCGTGCCCGAGCTGCGCAAGGTGGTGGCCGAGGCCCGCCAGGCCAGGCGGCTGGACCAGCGCACGGTGCTCTTCATCGACGAGCTGCACCGCTTCAACAAGGCGCAGCAGGACGCCATCCTGCCCCACGTCGAGGACGGGACCGTGACCATGATCGGCGCCACCACCGAAAACCCTTCCTTCGAGGTGATCTCGCCTCTGCTCTCGCGCAGCCGGGTCTTCCGGCTCGAAGCCCTGACCGGCGCCGACCTCGAGAAGATCGCGCGCCGGGGCCTGGAGGAGCTGGGCACCGAGATCGACCCGGACGCACTGGGCGCGCTGCTGGAGGCGGCCCGCGGCGACGCTCGCGTCGTGCTCAACGCGCTGGAAGCGGCGGCCGCCCTCGCCGGCGGGCGTGCGATCGCACTGCCGGACGTCGAAGCCGCGATGCAGCAGCGGCATCTCCTGTACGACCGGGCGGGCGACCAGCACTACGACATGGTCTCGGCCATGATCAAAAGCATTCGGGGCAGCGACCCCGACGCCGCCGTCTATTGGATGGCGCGGATGCTGGAGGCTGGCGAAGATCCCATGTTCGTGGCCCGCCGGCTGGTGATCAGCGCCGCCGAGGACGTCGGCCTGGCCGAGCCGGGCGCGCTGGCGGTGGCGGTCGCCGCCCAGCAGGCGGCGCACTTCGTAGGCATGCCGGAGGCCGTGATCCCACTGAGTGAGGCGGCCGTCCACCTGGCCAAGGCGCCCAAGTCGAACGCTTCCTACATGGCCTACAACCGGGCCCGGGAGGCGATCGAGCGCACCGGCAACCTGCCGGTGCCCCTGCATCTGCGCCAGGCGCCGACCGGACTCATGAAGGCGATGGGCTACGGAAAGGGCTACAAGTACGCCCACGACTACGAGGGCGCCAAGGTCGACCAGCAGCACCTGCCGGACGAGCTCAAGGACGCCCGCTTCTACGAGCCGACCGACCGCGATCAGTAACCTCTAGACGTGCTGTTGGGAGCTCGACCGAGAGATTCGGTGGTCAGGTGCCCCAGATCGAAGGAGCCGCCGAGCAACGGAGTGAGCGCACTGGTAGGTGCGCGAATGAGTAGCGCAGAAGGCGACGCCCGAGATGGGGTGCCTGGGCGCCGAAGGTCCGGTTCGGGTTCCCGACAGCAGCTCTGACCGCAATGGCGTCAGCCCTGGTCATCTTCAAGCCCGACGCCGCGCACCGGCTGGCGGTGCGAGAGGCGCTCTCGTCCTGGCTGGCCGAGGAGCGGGGCTGGAAGCTCTCCGGTTTGACCTGGTACCAGCCGCCGAAGGAGCTCATCGGCAGCCACTACGACTTTCTCCAAGGCCGTCCCTTCTTTCCCTGGCTGGTCGACTTTATGACGGCCCTACCGGTGTTGGTGGGCCGCGTCCAGGCGGAGCCCGCCGAGCTCGAAAACATGCGCTACGAGCTGGGCGAGACCCGCATCCACGAGTCTCGCCCGGGCTCGCTCCGCGAGCGCTATGGGATCTGGGGCGGCGTCAACTGCATGCATCTCTCGGACTCACCGGAGAGCGGCGAGAAGGAGACGCAGCTCTGGGGCAGGTACCTCGACCTCACCCGCGGTGACGCCCAGCTCGGTGCCGACGGCGCCCGGCCCGACCACACCTTTCACCTGCGCTCGCTGTTCAACCAGGTGGCGGCCAATGTGCACGGGGACCTGGCCGGACAGGAGGCGACCCGCCTGCTCCGTGAGGAGACCGACCTAACGGGTGACCGGTTCGATGCCCTCTGCCGGGTCCTTCTCGGGGCCATCGGGTAGGCGCTTGCGGCGCGGCGCGACGGCCGCGGTCTTGCTCACGATCACGGTCTTGTTGAAGAGCTCGGCGTTGGGCACCACGACCTGGGCGCCTCCCTCCCCGCGCAAAAGCGTCACCCGGAGCCGGATGTCGCTGACCACTCCCTCGGCGCTTTCGAAGCGGATGCGGTCGCCGGGCTGCACGTGCTTCTCGAGCAGGATGTAGAAGCCGGAAACGTAGTTCTTCATCAAGTCCTGGATGCCGAGGCTGGCCACCAGCGTGGCCAGGATCAGGCCGGCCAGGACGGCGTTGGCGCTGTTCGAAGCCCAGGCGAAGAGGATCAGCACCGCCAAGCCCACGAACAGGACGTAGACGATCCGCCGGATGGCGACCAGGGCGCTGCCCCGAACCTGCCGGCGATCCAGGGCACCGCCGATGGAGCGGATGAGCAGGCGGGCGGCAATCCACATGCCCCCGATCAGCGCGAGGGCCAGGACGCCGAGGACGACGCGCTCGGTCAGCTCTCCTCTTCGCCGCCCTCGGCCGCGGCCTGCGGCTCGCCTTCGGCCGCTTCGCCCTCGGCACCTTCCTCGGCCTCGCCCTCGCCCTCGACGGCGGCAGCCTCCTCCTCTTCCTCGACCACCAGCTCCCTGCGCGGAGCGATCTTGACCAGGACCTCTTCCGGGTCGTCGATCACGGTCACATCGGGGACGGGTGCCAGGTCGGAGACCCGCAGCGCGTCACCCACGTTGGCCAGGCTCGAGATGTCGACGGTGAAGGACTCGGGGATGTCGGTGGGCAGGCACTCGACCTTGACGGTGTGCACGTTGATCTGGACGTCGGCCTCGCCCTGCTTCACGATCGGAGACTCGCCGGTCACGATCACCGGGACCTCGACCTGCAGCTTCTCGGAGAGGCTGACCTGGTGCAGGTCGACGTGTATGGGGCCGTGGCGGCGGGGGTGGGTCTGCACCTCCTTGACCAGGACCTTGTCGGCCCGGCCGTCGATCTCGAGGTCGATGAGGTGGGTGTGGCCGACGCGGTGGAAGACGTGCGCGAACTCGCGGGCATCGAGCGTGATCGGGAGCGCGTCGGCATGGTGGCCGTAGACGACCGCCGGTAGGCCGCCCTCCCGCAGCAGACGGTGGGACTTCTTGCCGAGCAGTTCGCGAGGTCGGGCGGTGAGCTTCATTTCCTCTCCGGATCCGTGCTGGAGTGGCGCACGGGGCTGGGTAACATTGTTCGGGCGGCCGGAACCTAACGTCCGTCGCAGCGTTACACGATAGCAACCCCTATGGAACTGGCCTCCAAACGCCGCGGACTGCTCGCGCTCTGCATCGCCGCCATGCTCGGCCTGCTGGCCGTGGTCATTGCCGAGTCGAACGTCGACTCGGTGCAGGCGTACGCCTCCTATCAGTCCCAGCGCAGCCAGTTCGAATCGGCGGTCGCCCAGGCCCAGGCTCAGGGCTACACGCCGGCCGACCTGCGGCCGGTGACGGACCGCCTGGCCCAGCTGGAAGCCCAGCCGGAGCCGGTCTGGGTGGGCAGCCGGGCGCCCTTCTACCGCGACCAGTCCACCCAGATCGCCGCGCTGCGCACTGCTCTCAAGGAGCGTGAGCAGTCGGTGATGAGCGACGCCCGCGACCAGTCGGGCCAGGCCCTCACGACGGCCAAGACCGCGCTGGCCAACGACACCACGCTGGAGGTCGACCAGACCGACCTCGGTCCACTGCAGACGCGGTTGGACACCCTCACGAGCACGCTGGCGGCCGCGGTCAAGATCGTCGATGTCCGTTCGGTCGCGACCGACGCCAAGCGCCTGGCCGACGACGCGACCAAGCTGGGAGCCGCGCAGCAGGTGGAGAACGACGCCGTCAAGGCCGCAGCCGCGGCGCTAGAGGCGAAGGACGCCAACAACATCGACGCCATCCGCAAGGAGGGCAAGGACGCCCTCTTCAGCGGGCGCAACGACGCTTCACTGGCCGCCTACGAGAACAAGGGCAGCCGGATGCCGAACTTCGCGGCCATCAACAGCGCCTACAACCGCCTTGAGAAGTTCGCGCCCAAGCTCGACTCCTCGACGCTGGACGACGTAGCGCTGGGCGCCGCCGCCGTGCAGCGCTACGGCGGGCAGGTGCACACCGTCCTCTTCGACGGCCTGGGGCCCAAGCACGTGGTCGTCTCCTTCATCGCCCAGCACGTTTGGGCGTACGAGAACGGGAAGCTGGTGATGGACACGCCGGTCACCACGGGCATCCGGGGCGACACCACTTACGGGACCGACTTCGGGCCCATGAAGATCCTTTACCGGTCGCATCCGTTCAAGTTCCACTCGCCGTGGCCCCAGGGGTCGCAGTACTGGTACCCGGACGCCACCGTGCAGTGGACGGCGTTCTTCACGAGCTCGGGCGAGGCTTTCCACGACGCTTACTGGCAACCCGACTCGACCCTGGGGCCGGGCTCGCAGTTCCAGTCCTGGACGCGCAGCCACGGCTGCATCCATCTCACCTACAGCCAGGCCGCGTGGATGTACAACTGGGCCGTCGAGGGCACGCCGGTCGACGTCTATCCCGGGGACGGGACGCCGGTGAGCCAGCAGCTGGCGCAGATGACGACCGACAACCAGGGCAACCCGCTGAACCCCGCGTAGGGCAGGGCTCGCCCCTCCTTCGGCTGGCGGGACAAGTCCCGCCCCTACGATTTGCTCCGATGCCCGCTGATCCGCTGCGTTACTCGGAGCGCTGGCGGGTCCGCAACGTCGAGCTGGACAGCAATGGCCACGTCAACAACTCCGTCTACCTGGCGTGGGCGGAGGAGATCGCCACCCGCCACGCCGAGGCCGCCGGCTACGGGCGGGCATGGTCGGAGGCGCGAGGCGGCGGTTGGGTGATCCACCGGACCGAGGTCACTTACCACCGCCCGGCGGTCTACAACGATGAGGTCGAGGTGTCGGTCGAGGTGGACCTGATCCGCGGGGCCCGCGGTGTCCGCAGCACCTGGATCAGGCGCGTCCCGGACGGCGAGCTGCTGGCCGAGCTCTGGACCGAGTGGGCCTGGGTGCGGCTGAGCGACGGCCGCCCGGCTCGGGTGCCTCCCGAGCTCGTGGAACTGGCCAAAGGCCGTTCAGCGGCGACAGCCGCCCGGCGGCGCTGAACGGCATCGGCCTGGGCTCCGTCAGCCGTTCCAGGTCGGACCGACCGGCGGCTCGCTCCCAGAGCGGTTCCGACACCGCCAGCACCTCCGTGTGCAGCGTGTCGGCGATCCAGGCCAGCTCCAGCGGTTCGCCGGCCGGCCGGCCTCGGGCAGCGATCGCGGCCAGCACGGCGTGGCGGTCGGTGGGCATGGTCATCGGGATCTTGGCCCGCTCGAGACCCACGATCCCCGCCGTCAGGCTGTTGGCGTAAGTGGCGCCGGCGTCGATGCGCCGGCGCAGCCGCTGGGGGATGAAGTCGGCGAGGCCGACGCCGATCGCGTTGCCGTGCGAGGCCGCCGTCAGATCGAGCACCGCGATGGCGGCGATGTGCAGCCCCTCCGGCTCGGGCTCGCCCACGATCCGCATCCGGTTCAGCACGTTGCTGTCCAGCCCGGTGCCGCTGACGTCCTTGCCCATCCGGTCCACGACCAGCACGTCGAGGCGGTCGAAGGGCAGCCGGGGCATCAGCTCCCGGGCCCGGACCAGCAGCTCCGCCTCCAGCTCAGCGGCGATCCCGGAGGCAGGCACGCCGCGCACCAGGGCGGTCTGGTCGCGCTGATTTTCGACCACCGCCAGGCCGCCGAGCAGCAGCCCGCTCCCGGCCAGCAGCCGGGCGGCGCGCGGCATCAGGTCGCGCAGGCCGGGCACGCCGGCCGAGTGGATCACCTGGGCCCCGGCCTGCTTGCCCAGCCCGATCGCCGCCATCTTGGCCAGCCCACTCTCCCACCGGCCCCGAAAGTCGGTGTGCGGCTTGACGCGCGAGATCAAGAAGACGGCGCCGGCGCGCGCGGCCAGAGCATTGACGTGGACCGGCAGCCCCTCGACCTCTCCCGCCACGTCCGTGGCCATGTCCGCGCGCACCGGCGCTTCCACGCCCGCTTCTGTGACGCCGTAGTCGGCCAGCACCTCCGTCTGTCCGGCGGCCGTGGCGCCGCCGTGGCTGCCCATGGCCGGCACGATGAAGGGGTCCCAACCGGCACGCCGGAGCGCCCGCACCACGCCCCGCACCAGCGCCTCCAGGTTGGCCACGCCGCGGCTGCCCACGCCTACGGCGACCGGCCCCGGCGGACGCTCCAGCGCCTGCAGCACGGCCGCCGTCTCGCGCTCCGCCGCCGACTCGGGCTCCGCCTCCACGGGCGCCTCGAAGAGCTGACGGATTACGCCAACCCGCGGCACCGACCGGGCCGACGGCAGCCAGGGCTGACCGGCCAGGTCAGTCACTCAGCCGTCCGGGAAGCGTTTCCTCAACCAGGTCACGATCTCCTCCAGCGGCGCACCCGGGGTGAAGATCTCGGCCACGCCGAGCTTCTTCAGCTCGGCGATGTCGTCGTCCGGGATGATCCCGCCGCCGAAGACGGTGATGTCGCCGGCCTGACGCTTCTTCAGCTCCTCGATCACCGCCGGGAAGAGCGTCATGTGCGCACCCGAATGCAGCGAGAGGCCGATCACCTGCGCGTCCTCCTGCAGTGCGGCCTCGACCACCATGGCGGGTGTCTGCCGCAGCCCGGTGTAGATGACCTCGAAGCCTGCATCGCGCAGCGCTCTCGCGACGACTTTGACGCCGCGGTCATGGCCGTCGAGCCCGACTTTGGCGAGCACGATGCGCAGCGGCTTCGCCTGCACTGCGCTCATGGCAGTTAAATGATCGCTCGCTCGGTGTAGAGGCCGAAGACGTCGACCATGGTGCCCATGATCTCGCCCTCCGTCGCATATGCGCGCACCGCTTCGACGATGTGCGGCATCAGATTCTCGTCGGGCGACTGCGCCGCCTTGCGCAGGCTCTCCAGCGCGCGCGTGCACCGCGCCTGGTCGCGCTTGCGCCGCACCTCGCGAACGCGATCGACCTGCTCCTGCTCGGCCTGCGGGCTGATGCGCAGGATCTCGATCGGCTCCTCGTCGTCGGTGACGAAGTCGTTGACGCCCACGATCACACGCCGCTTGTGCTCCAGCTCCGTCTGGTAACGGAAGGAAGCGTCGGCGATCTCTTTCTGGAAGAAGCCGGCCTCGATGGCCCGGATCACGCCCCCATACTCCGAGATCCGCTCGAAGTACGCCTCGGCCTCTTCCTCCATCCGCTTGGTGAGCGATTCCATGAAGTAAGAGCCGCCCAGCGGGTCGACGGTGTTGGCGGCGCCCGACTCGTAGGCCAGCATCTGCTGCGTGCGCAGCGCGATGCGCGCGGACTTGTCGGTGGGCAGCGCCAGCACCTCGTCCATGGCGTTGGTGTGCAGCGACTGCGTGCCGCCCAGCACCGCCGCCAGCGCCTCCACCGCGGTGCGCGCGATGTTCAGCTCCGGCTGCTGCGCGGTGAGGGAAACGCCGGCGGTCTGGGTGTGAAAGCGCAGCTGCAAGGAGCGCGGATTTTGGGCGCCGTAGCGCTCACGCATGTGCCGCGCCCAGATCCTGCGCGCAGCGCGGAACTTGGCGATCTCCTCGAAGAAGTCGATGTGCGCGTCAAAGAAGAACGAAAGCCTGGGAGCGAATTCGTCGATCTGCATGCCCCGCTCCAGGCAGGCGTCCACGTAGGCGAAGCCGTCGGCCAGCGTGAAGGCCAGTTCCTGCGCGGCGGTCGAGCCGGCCTCGCGGATGTGGTAGCCGGAGATGGAGACGGTGTTCCAACGCGGAACCTCGCGCGCGCAGAACTCGATGCTGTCGATCACCAGGCGCATCGATGGCTGCGGCGGGAAGATGTACTCCTTCTGGGCGATGTACTCCTTCAGGATGTCGTTCTGAAGGGTGCCGCCCACCTGCGTCCAGGGCACACCCTGCTTTTCGGCCACCACCAGGTACATGGCGAGCAAGATCGCCGCCGGCGAGTTGATGGTCATCGAGGTGGTGACCTTGTCCAGCGGAATCCCGTCGAGCAGCGTCTCCATGTCGGCCAGGGAGTCGATCGCCACTCCGCAGTGACCGATCTCCCCCCGCGAGGTGGGCGCGTCCGAGTCCTGGCCCATCAGCGTGGGCATGTCGAAGGCCACCGACAGTCCGGTCTGGCCGTTCTTCAGCAGGTAGTGGTAGCGGGCGTTGGTCTCGCGCGCGGTGGCGAAGCCGGAGAACTGGCGCATCGTCCACAGGCGACCGCGATAGCCGCTCTTGTGGATGCCGCGTGTGTACGGAAATTCGCCCGGCAGCTCATCCGGCAGGTCGCGGGTTGCCTCCGCGGTGTACACGGGATCGACGGGAATGCCCGAGATCGTCGAGGTCTCGACGCCGTCCTCGCGCCTCATCTGGATTTCATCTTATGTCGGCTACGCGCCGCCCTCGGGACCAGCGACTCACCCTCGGTGGTCAGGATCTCCTCGGCCGCCGCGTAGGGCACACGGTCGTCCAGGAGCCGCCGTGACAGCTCGGCGTCGTCATCCAGCAGCTTCCGGGCCTGCCGGCGCGCCCACTCGCCGACCAGATCGGCGGCTTCGTCCTTGAGCCTTTCGGCGGCCCGCTCCGCGGCTTCGCCGGTCGTCTCCAGGTGCTGCTGGTGCCGCTCCACAGCCTCCAGCAGCTCCTCCAGCCCTTCGGCGCGGGCGGCCACCGTCATGACAATGGGTGGCTTCCAGGCCAACTTGGGCCCCATGTTGAGCATCGAGCGGATCTCCTGGACGACCTTCTGGGCGCCCGGCAGATCGGCCTTGTTGACCGCGAAGACGTCCGCGATCTCCATGATCCCGGCCTTCAGCATCTGGACGCTGTCGCCCTGGCCTGGCGTGAGCACGACGACCGTGGTGTCGGCTACGGCGGCCACCTCCAGCTCCGACTGCCCCACGCCGACCGTCTCCAGGAGCACGTAGTCGAAGCCGAAAGCGCCCAGCAGGCGGATCGCTTCCCGGGAGGCAGCCGAAAGGCCGCCGAGATGGCCCCGAGCGCCCATGGAGCGGATGTAGACGCCGCCGTCGAGGGCGTGCCGCTGCATGCGGATGCGGTCGCCCAGGATGGCGCCGCCGCTGAAAGGCGAGTTGGGGTCGACGGCCACGACCGCCACCTTCTGATCGCGGCCCCGGAGCAGGCCCACCAGCGCGTCGACCAGCGTCGACTTGCCGGTCCCGGGAGCGCCCGTGAAGCCCAGCACCCGCGGCCGGCGCAAGCCGTCCCGCAGCTCCTCCAGCAGGTGGCGCACCGTGGGGTCCCGCTGCTCGACCAGGCTGATGGCACGCGCCAGTCCGCGCACGTTTCCGGCCCGGAACTCGGCCGCCAGGTCGCGGTCGCCGCTCATTTCTAGCCCAGGCCGTAGAAGCGGTTGTGGAAATCCTGCCCGAGCTCGACCACGAAACCGTCGGTGATCGCGCCAGGCGCCACCGGCTGGAACGAGCCGCTGGCTGAGGCCGGCTGCACCGGCTGCACGGGCGCCTGGAAGTAGGTGGAGAGCCAGGTCGAAGTGGCCGGGAAGGCGCCGCTGGTGTAGTCGAGGATCACCGTGTGGTCCTGCAGCCGCAGGTTCAGTGGCAGCGTGCCGGCGAGATTGAACCCGAAGGGGCGCAGAGAGTTGACGGTGCGGTCGTCGATGTCGTCGGAGCCGCGGGTGGCGTTGAGGAACTGGAGGTGCGCGTGCTCCTGCACAGCCGCGGGATCGACCAGGTCGTGCGCCAGATAGTCGTGGATGTAGCCGTAGCTGGGATCGATCGGGCAGAGGACATACGCGGTGGGGTCGCCGCAGCCGCCGCCTCCGAAGTGCTCCTGCAGCAGATCCGTGTTGGTGAGCGCGATCTTGACGAAGGCGCTGTCCGGCAGCTTGCCGCCCCAGTTGTAGAGCGTCTGGATGTCGTTGACGGTGAGGTCGGTCTTGACGTTGTTCTGGATCGCGTTCATCAGGCTGTCGAGGTTGAGGATGGCGTTGACCGACACCGCCTTCTTGCGGATCGCGTTCACGATCACCTGCTGGCGCTTGGCGCGTGCGAAATCGGTCGCCTGCTCCGGCTCGCTGGCGTCTCGCGAGCGCGCGATCTCCAGAGCCTGTTCACCGTTGACGTGAAGATCGCCGGCCGCGAAGTGGATCCCGGATCCCGCAGGGCAGAGGTATCCGGGGGGTACGCCGTGGTTGATGTAGCCGTTGTGGTAGTCGGGATAGTGGCAGTCGTCGAGGGGTGAGTCGAGGTGGATGTCCACGCCCTGCAGGGCGTCGACCGCGTCCCGAAAGGCCACGAAGTCGACCGTGATGTAGCGGTCGAAGTGGATGCCGGTCACGTTCTCGACCACGGTTTCGGCTAAGTGGCCGCCCCCATCCCGCCCCTGGTATTCGGGCTTCTTGCAACAGGGGAAGAGCTGGCCGTCCTTCCACTCCCCCACCTCGTTGGCGGTGTTGATCTTGTTGGAGTAGGTGCGACCGTCCGTCCAGGCATCGATCTTCACCCAGAGGTCACGCGGCACCGAGGTCTGCACCACGCGCTTGGTCGAGGGGTCGAGTGTGACCGCCATCAGCGTGTCGCTGAGGTAAGGGGCGTCGTTCTCCTGGCCACCTACGCCCAGGATCAGGATGTTGACCGGCTGATTGTTCTGCAGCTTGTAGGCGACGCTGCCGGGTGGCGGCTGGATCGCCTGCTGGACGATCTTGACCACGTCGGTCGGGCCCTGCCCGGTCAGGGTGTGGACGAAATTGACTGTGCGGACCACGACGATGCTCGCGCCGAACAGCACGCCGAGCAGGAAAACCGCGGCGATCACCGACACCGAGCGGGACAGGCGGGTCGTGTAGCTGTAGCGCGAGCGCCGTGCCCTGGGGCGGGCGCGAGACATGCGGGCCAAATTCTACCGACGAAGCCTAGGAGGCCCAGGAAGGCCCGGCTTGCCGGGCCGTTTGAGTCCGTGATCCAGGCGTTGGGGACGGTTAGTGCGGCGCGCTGCGGAAGGGGGCACACGGGGGGAACCGGCACGGTTCCAGCCCGTGAAGCGAGGCGCCAGCGAGCGTCATTGGCCGGTCCATTTCATGGCGTAGTCACGGCCCAGGACGACCACAACCCCGTCGCCGGTCAAGCCTGGAGGCGGGGTCGCCACGGTCGCCCCGAAGTATGTCGCCAGCCACTGCGCCGTCTTCGGGAACTTGCCCCCTGAGAGGTCGTAGACGTAGCTGGTGGTCTGCGCCCGGCGCCGGATCGGCGTCTCGACCTCGAAGCCGAGGGGCTTGAGCAGGTTCTCCACGCGCTGGCCGAGGTCCTCGACCCCCAGGCTGGCGTTGTCGATGCGCACGGGGGCCTTTTCGGCCACCACCTTGGCGTCGACGAAGAGGTTGGCGAAGAAGGCGCGCATGGTCGCGAAGCTCGGATCGAGAGGGCAGAGCACGTCTGCATAGAAGTCGGCGCAGGTTCCGCGCTGCATGTAGAAGCGCTGGACGAGGTCGTCCTGGGTGATGCCGAAGTGGCCGACGGAGGTGTCGGGCAGGCGGGCCGTGAAGTTGTAGAGGGCGTTGATGTCCGTGAGGTCGAGGTTGCTCACGAAGTTCTTCTGGAGGGCGTCCATAAGCTGGGGCGCCCGGCCCACTGCGTTGACCGAAGTCGCCTTCTTGCGGATCGAGTTCAACAGCATCTGCTGGCGGCGCGCGCGGCCGAAATCGCTGGCCTGCTCGGGCTCGATGGCCTTGCGGGAGCGGGCGATCTCGAGCGCCTGCTCGCCGTTCACCATGTAGCAACCGGCCGGGAAATGGATCCCGCCTTTGATGTAGCCGTTGTGGTAGTCCGGGTACTGGTTGTCGTCGAGCGGGGTGTCGAGGCAAGCCTGGACCCCGCCCAGGGCGTTGACCACATCCCGGAACGCTTTGAAGTCGACCGCGACGAAGCCGTCGAACTGGAGCCCGGTGACCTTGGAAACCGTGGCCTCGGCCAGATGGCCGCCCCCTTGCTTGCCCCTGTACTCCGACTTCTTGCCCGGCCAGGAGCCATCGTCGGCGCCGATCGAGTAGGCGACGTTGATCTTCTGGAAGGTGCTCTTGCCGGCCCCGTAATCGATGTCGACCATCAGGTCACGGGGCACCGACACCTGCATCACCCGATGCGAAGCCGAATCGATCGAGAGGACCATCAGGGTGTCGGTCAGGTAGGGCGCGTCATTCTCGGCGCCACCGTAGCCGAGCAGCAGGACGTTGACCTGCTGCCCGTGCTGCAGCTTGTAGGGAATGGAGCCGGCCGGCGGATCCACCTGCTTGGCGATGGTGCCCGGTGAGAGGTTGCCCACGCCCTGCAGGAAGTCGGCGACCCGCAGCGCGCCGAGCAGAACCCCGACCAGGATGCCGCCCACCAGGAGGGCGCCCAGCGCACCCCGCCAGGGGCGGCGCGGGGCGTACTGCGAGCGGCGCGGGCGCACGCCGGCGCGCCCGGTCGCGGGTTGCGAGCTCACGAGTTTTTCAACGGTCTCTAGTACAAAAGGTTATGGCGATGCTATGACGTTTGCTAGGGCCCGAACGGCTGCCGCGCGGGCTAGCTTAACCCGCGCGGCTGCCTGAGGTCGGTTTAGCTGCTGTGGGAGGAGGCGGCGGCGATGATGAGGACGATCACGTACAGGATGCCGAGCGCCAGCTCGACCATCCCGATGATGCCGAGCACGAAGCCGGCAGTGGCCATCCCGGAGCCACCCAGGGTGCCGCCGCTGGCCTTGATCCGGTTGCGCGACGCGTTGCCGATGAAGAAGGCCACCGGAGCCAGCAGGCCGCAGCAGACGATGCCGAGTATGCCCAGCACCAGAGCGAGGGTGGCCTGGGAGTCGTTGGGCGGCGCCATCGCACCCGCGTACCCGCCCGGCGGCTGGTAGCCACCCGGCGCCGGCGGCGGCTGGTATCCGCCGCCCGGAGGAGGCGGCTGATATCCAGGCGGTTGGTAGCTCGGGGGCTGGTAGCTGGGAGGCGGCTGCGGCGGCGGCGGCGGCGACTCCTCGGGCGGCTGACCGCCTCCGGGGGGCTGCCAGCCGCCCGACGGCGGCGGCGGTGGTGGCTGTTGGCTCATGCGTGACCTCCTGTCTGATCTAGGCGGGGGGCGTTGGGGATCTGCCGCTCGTAGACGGCTATCACGCCGGCCATCACGGCGGAGCCATAAGCGACGGTGATGTACGAGCACAAGGAACCGATCAGTCCGCCGACAAGGGCGAAGAGACCGGCAAAGAGGGTCGCGGAGCCGCGGGCGCGGGCCATGGCGACGATCTGCGGAAGGTTAAGGCCGCCGCCGACGCCGCCGCGTTCGGTGGCCACCACGATCGGGGCCATCAGGAAGTACAAGGCGAGGCCGGCAAGGATCAGGATCCCGTAGCCGAGGACGACTAAGAGGCCGCCGATGACCCCCAGCACGCCACCGTTGTTGTTGGCGGCGGCGCCGATCAGCGCGAATCCGAAGACGATAACGACCACGAAGACCGCTATGCAGACGGCCAGGTAGACCAGGAAGACCAGGAAGACGTTGAGGCCGCGGCCCATGAACGAGAAACCGGCGGGGGGCAGTTCGAGACGGCCGGCGCGCAGGTTGTCGACCGCAGCCAGCATCCAGCCGACGAGCGCGATCTGGCCAATGATCGGGATGATGTTGATGAGGCTCTGAATGACGATTTTGCCGATCCACCCTGGATCCTTGATCGGCCAGCCGATGCTGTCGCTGTAGTCGTTCAAGTCGCGCGAATGCTATCGGAGCAAAGCGCGGCTAATGACAACCCTCTGGATCTGGTTGGTGCCCTCGTAGATCTGCGTGATCTTGGCGTCGCGCATGTAGCGCTCGACCGGGTAGTCCGTGATGTAGCCGTAGCCGCCCAGGATCTGCACGCAGTCCGTGGTCACACGCATCGCCATGTCGCTGGCGAACATCTTGGCCATGGCGGCGATCTTGGTCAGGTCGGCGGCCTTCTGGTCGACCTTGCCGGCGGCCAGGTAGACGAGATGACGGGCGGCCTCGATCTGGGTCGCCATGTCGGCGAGCATGAACTGGATGCCCTGGAAGCTGGCGATGGGCTGCCCGAACTGCTGGCGCTCCTTGGCATAACCGAGCGCATAGCTGAAGGCGCCTTCGGCGATTCCCAGGGCCTGGGCCCCGATGCCGGGCCGCGATCTGTCGAGCACCGCCAGCGCGATCTTGAAGCCCTGGCCCTCACCGCCCAGCCGGTTGGCCGCCGGCACGCGCACCTCGTCGAAGGCGAGCTGGGCGGTCGGCGAGCCCCGGATGCCGAGCTTGTGCTCCAGCTTCAGCACCGTCCAGGGGCTCTTCTCCTTCTCCAGGACGAAGGCCGAGATCCCGCGCGCCCCGCCGTCGGGGTCGGTGCGCGCGAACACCACCAGCGTCTCGGCGACCCCGCCGTGGGTGATGAAGATCTTGCCGCCGTTGATCACGTACTCATCGCCGTAGCGCTTGGCGGTGGTCTTCATGGCGGCCGCGTCCGAGCCTGAGCCGGCCTCGCTGAGGGCGTAGGCCGCGACTCGGCCTTGCGCCAACGGCGGGCAGAGCCGCTTCTTCTGCTCCTCCGATCCCGCGACCAGGATCGGGTAGGAGCCGAGCGCTTGCACACCGAGGATCAGCGAAGAGGTGGTGCAAGCTTTGGCGATCTCCTCGGTGGCCATGCAGATGGCCACGCTGGAGCCGCTGACGCCGCCGTATTCCTCTGGGAACGGGATCGCGAGGATGCCGTTGTCGGCGAACAGCTTCTCGATGTCCTTGGGGTACTCGCCCTTCTCGTCGATCTCGGCCGCCCGCTGGGCGACCTTGCCCTGGACGATCTCGCGCACGCCGTCACGCAGGGCCTGGACCTCCTCCGGGAATTCGAAGTTCATGGCGCGCCCTGATTATCCGATGCGGCACCGAGCGGGATCGCGAGCAGCGCCCAGAAGGCCAGCGACTGGTCGTTCTTGAAGTACGGAACGTCGCCGATGCCGTGGACCACGAACGCGACCAGCATGCCCAGCAGCCCGATCGCCAGCGCCCGCCGCCAGGGATCCCGGCGCAGGAGGGGCAACGCTACCCGGACCAGCTGCACGCTCAACCAGGTGAAGGCGGCCAGCCCCAGCAGGCCGGTCTCCGACCACAGGTTCAAGGCCAGGTTGTGCGGGTAGATCAGGTCCTCGTGATAGTTGGGGTCGCGGTAGGGCTCGATGGAACGCCGGAAGCCGGAAAGCCCGCCGCCGAAGAGCGGCTGGTGCAGCAGCATGTTCAGCGTCGAGCGCCACAGCGAGGCACGCAGCACCAGGGTGTTCTTGGGACTGCCGGGGTCGAACTCCACCAGGATCCGATCGCGGACCGACTGTGAAAGCGCGAAGGCAAGCCCGCCGCCGATCACCGCCAGGCCGTACGCCCACCAGCGCCGGGCGTGGAAGGCGGCCACGAAGAGGCAGAGCGCGCCCAGCGTGATCCAGCCCAGCCGGGAATCGCTGAAGAGGTCGGCCAGAGCGAAGAGCGCCGCCAGCCCGCCGGCCAGCCACCGCTCCCTGACAGCGTCGGAGTAGAGCGCGATCGCCAGCGCGAAGGCGATCAGCGGCTCCAGGTAGAGCGCGGTGGCGTTGGCGCTGTTGTAGACCGCGACCGGCGGGGTGACGTTGCTGTAGGCGTGGTTGGCCAGGGCCTGGCCGTCCGCGGCCAGGTTGAGGATGGCCGCGACGGTGCCCGCAACCGCCAGGCCGGCCAGGAGCAGCTGGGCGTTCGGCCGGCCCCGGGCCATGGCCGCGATCACCAGACCGGCGGCGACCGGCTCCACGAAGTAGGCCTTCCAAAGTCCCAGGGCGGCCCTGCGGTCAGGCGCAAACACGGAGTCCAGCGTCGCCGCGAGTAGAAGAAGCAGGGCGGGCCAGGTGAACGGATTGCGCCAGGGCAGGTCGCGCCAGTAGGCGAGCAGCCCGACCAGGATGGCCGGACCCAGCACCAGCTCCAGAACCGTGGTGGGCAGGGGGCCGAGGTGAGGCCTGATCACGTAGGCGGGCGAGAGCGCGAGGGCCAGCGCCATCAGCCACAAGGCCGGACGGCGCAGGCCGTCTACCGGAGCAGCTCCCGTGCGATCACCACGCGCTGGATCTGGTTGGACCCCTCGTAGATCTGGAGCGCTTTGGCGTCGCGAAAGTGGCGCTCGAACGGGTAGTCGCTGACATAGCCGTAGCCGCCGGCCAGCTGCACGCAGTCGGTGGCGATGTCCATGGCGGCATCGGTGGAGAAGAGCTTGGCCATCGAGGCTTCGCGCGTGAAGGGCTTGCCGGCGGTGCAGAGCACGGCAGCGTGGTACGTCAGCTGGCGGGCCGCCACCAGCCGGGTGGCCATGTCGGTGAGCATGAAGCTCACCCCCTGGAACATGGCCACCGGCTGGCCGAACTGGTGGCGCTCCTTGGTGAACTCCGTGGCCTCGCTGAGCGCGGCCTGGGCGATGCCCAGGGCCTGGCCTGAGATGCCGATACGGCCCGAGTCGAGGGCCCGCATGGCGACCTGGAAGCCCTTGCCCTCCTCGTGCAGGAGGTTGGCGGCCGGAACCCTGACCTCCTCCAGCACCAGCTCGCCCGTCGGTGACCCGTGGAGGCCCATCTTGCTGAAGACCTGCCCGACCTTCAGTCCCGGAGCATCACCGGGCACGATGAAGGCGCTGATCCCGCCCGCACGGTGGTCGCCCCCGGTGCGGCCGAACACGATGTACAGGCCGGCGTGGCCGACGTTGGTGATGAAGACCTTGCTCCCGTTCAGCACGTACTCGTCCCCGTAGCGGCGGGCGCTGGTCTGGAGGGCGGCTGCGTCTGAGCCGGAGCCGGGTTCGGTCAGCGCGAACGCGCCCAGGATCTCGCCGCGGGCCATGGCCGGCAGCCACCGCCTCTTCTGCTCCTCGCGGCCGAAAAGCAGGATCGGCTCGCACGCCACCGAGTTGTGCACGTCCACGATCACCGCGGTGCTGGCGCAGGCCACCGCCAGCTCCTCGATGCATAGCGTGAAGGACAGGTGGTCGAGGCCGGCGCCGCCGTACTCGGCGGGGACCAGGATGCCCAGCAGGTCGAGCTCGCGCGCGCCCTGGATGGCCTCCTCGGGGAAGCGGTGGTCGTGGTCCACAGCCGACGCGTGTGGCTTGACCACCGACTGCGCGAACTCCCGCACCGCGGCCCTCAGGGCGGCGTGCTCGGGGCTCAAATCCAGTTGCAAGGGCCGACTTAGAATAGGTTTTCGACTGATGCAAGCTGGGCCGCGCTACCTCGAAGGCACGACGGTGGGGAGCGGCCGGGACATCATCGGAGTCCGCCGCGACCGCATCGCGGCCATCATCGAGCAGGGTCGCGAGATCATCGCGCGAGCCAAGGTGGAAAAGATCCTGCCCGAGACCATCACCGGCGCCACCGCCGCGCTGCTGGTGACCATCGCCGGCTACGGCGAGCCCCTGTCCGAGGGCCAGTGGCGGGAGCTGGCAGGCGTGGTCGGCGGCATCATGCGCGATCCCAACTACGCCGACCTGGCGCGCCTACGGGGGCTGGTGACGCAGGAGCAGTTCCTCAACGTGGCGCGGAACGCGGGCTACTCCCGCTTCATCCGCCGCCTGGACGACGGCCGCTGGGTCTGCGAGCTGGCACCCAAGCTGGAAGACGTCCCCGACGAATAACCAGCCCAGCGCCGGCGGCGGAACGGTTTGAGGCGATAAAAGGGGTTCCGGCGCCGGCGCTCGAACTCTTTTAGCCCGCTCCTATCTCGCGGGCGATCAGCATGCGCTGGACCTCGCTCGTGCCCTCGCCGATCTCGTTGATCTTGACGTCGCGCCAGTAGCGCGCCACCGGGTAGTCCTCGATGAACCCGTAGCCGCCGTGGATCTGCACGGCCTGGTCGGCGCAGCGCTTGGCCGTCTCCGACGCGTACAGCTTGGCCATCGCGGCCAGCTTGCGCACCTCGCCCGATGACTCGGGCGCGCGCATGTACCCGGTGGCGGCGCGCCAGACCAGGGTGCGGGCCAGCTCGATCTCCATCGCCATGTCCGCGAGCTTGAACTGCACGGCCTGGAACTGCGTGATCGCCTTCCCGAACGCCTTGCGCTCCTGCGCATAGGCGAGCGCCGCGTCCAGGCACGCCTGCGCCAGGCCCACGGAGTGGGCGCCGATGGCGATACGGCCGCCGGTCAGGGTGTGCAGGAACTGGCCATAGCCCCCGCCCCGCTTCCCGAGCAGGTTGGCCTCCGGCACACGGCACCCGTCGAAGGCGAGCGGATGCGTGTCCGAGGAATGCCAGCCCAGCTTCCGGTACGGCTCCAGAATGTGGTAGCCAGGGCTGCCGGCCGGCACCAGGATCGCGCTGATCTCCCGCGGTCCGGTGAGCGCGGTGATGGTGACGCCGGCCGAGATCCGGGTTCCCGAATTGGTTATGAACTGCTTGGCGCCGTTGATCACCCACTCGGTGCCGCTCAGCTCGGCGCGGGTGCGGGTGGCGCCGGCGTCGCTGCCGGCCTCGGGCTCGGTCAGGCCGAAAGCCCACAGCCGGCGCCCCGCCAGCAGGTCGGGCAGCAGCTCCGACTTCTGCTCTTCGGTCCCGAAGTCGTGGATCGGGGCGGCGCCCAGCGAGACCGCCGCCTCCAATGTGATTCCCACTCCGGCGTCGGCTCGGGCGATCTCCTCGACCGCCAGGCAGTAGGCAAGGAAGTCGCCGCCAGCGCCGCCGTACTGCTCACCGAAGGGCAGTCCGAAGAGGCCCATCTCGCCCATCCGGCGCACGATGTCGTAGGGAAACTCGTGCTCGCGGTCCAGCTTCTCGGCCGCGGGCGCCACCACCTCGCGCGCGAAATCCCGGCACAGCTCCCGGACGGCGGCCTGCTCGTCGGTGAGCTGGAAATCCATCGCCGGAATGGTACGGTCGGCCCCTTGGTGGCCCTATGGGAAGCGTTCGCCGAGCGCGACCGCGGCCTCGACCTG
>VBEO01000043.1 GCA_005881825.1 Chloroflexota bacterium
AATGCGACCAGCAGCCAGGCGAGGGCCGCGCCGCCGAGGAGGCCCTGGGTGACTAGGAGATCGAGGGGCTGGTCGTGGATGCGGTCGAAGGTGTCGCCGGGCTCCCAGTCCCGGGTCTGGAAGTGGCCGAACATCAGCCCGGTGGCGTCCTCGCCCCAGCCCGTCAGGGGGCGGGCGGCAACCATGCGCAGGGAGTCCGACCAGACCCCCACGCGGGCTCCGCCGGTGTCTTGGTTGAGGTTGCGCAGCGGGGAAAGCAGCACCACCACGACCGCGAGCAGCACCAAGGCGCCTGCCAGGGCCAGCGCCCGCTGCCGCCAGCGTGCAGGGGCGATGAGCACCAGAAAGACCAACCCGCCCGCCAGTGCCCCAAGCCAGCCGGACCGCGAGGAGGAGACGTACAGCCCGCCCGCGACCGGCACCAGCGCCAGCAGCCAGCGCCAGTCCTTAAGGCCGATGTGTAGGCCCACCGGCAGCGCCATCGCGAGCAGCGCTCCCAGCAGGCCCGGCTGGCCCAGGTTGCCGTCGGGCCGCGGCAGCTCGTGCCGGAATCCCTGCCACAGCGCCTCCAGGCCGGCCACCGCGCAGCCGGCCAGGAAGAGCCGGAGCGCCAGCTCCCGAGACGCCGGCCGCCGGCACAGCACCGCGCTGCCCACGAACAGGCCCAGATACGCGAGCCGCACCACCACCGACTCGTAGCGGGTGTAGGCGCCGGCGATCGAGAGCCAGGGGTTGATCGAGAGGGCTGCCGCCAGCACCGCGGCCAGAGCCACTGCCAGCAGCGGCAGGCGCAGGCCGCGCGGGCCGGGCAGGCTCAATCCCAACAGCAGCGCGCCGAAGGCGACGACAAGTGCGGTCCGAGGCAGGATGTAGAGGTCCACGCCCCCGGGGAGCCAAACGACGGGAAGCAGCCCGCAGAAGACCGCCGGAAGCCACTCGGCGCCTTTTTCAGTAACTGAAATGAGCCTTCTCAGGCCAGCGTTATAGTAGGTACCGACCGCGATTTTCGTATTGGAGGAGGTGCGCCCGACTAGCGCCGGAGTCTCAGGAGGAAGGTCTTGTATCCATTTGAACGCTTCACCGAGCGAGCCAAGAAAGTGCTTACGCTCGCCCAGGAAGAGGCAGAGAGGTCACACCACAGCTACATCGGGACTGAGCACCTCCTACTCGGGCTGCTGAGAGAGGGCGAGGGGCTCGCCGCCAAGGTTCTCAACAACCTGGGCGTCGAGATCGGCAAGGTCCGCCAGACCATCGAGTCCGTGCTGGGCCGCAACGAGCGGATCATCATCCAGCAGATCATCCCGACCTCGCGCGTCAAGAAGGTGATCGAGATCTCCTTCGAAGAAGCGCGGCGCATGGGCCACAACTACGTCGGCACCGAACACCTTTTGCTCGGTCTTCTAATCGAAGGCGAGGGCATCGCGGCTCACGTGTTGGAAGACCTCGGCGCCACCCTCGACAAGGTGCGCGCGGAGATCGAGCGCCTGCTCCACGACAGCACCGTCGAAGACGCCGAGCCCACTCCCAAGAAGCCCTCCAAGACCCCGCTCCTCGACCAGTTCGGGCGCGACCTCACCGAGCTCGCACGCAAGAACCAGCTCGATCCGGTGATCGGTCGCGAGATGGAGATCGAGCGCGTCATTCAGATCCTCAGCCGGCGCACCAAAAACAATCCCGCGCTGATCGGCGAGCCCGGTGTCGGCAAGACCGCCATCGCCGAAGGGCTGGCGCAGCAGATCGTGCTGGGCAACATTCCGGAATCGCTGCTGAACAAGCGCGTGCTCACGCTCGACATGGGTGCACTGGTGGCCGGCACCAAGTACCGCGGCGAGTTCGAGGAGCGCTTGAAGAAGATCCTCGACGAGATTCGCAGCAGCCGCGAGGTGGTGCTCTTCATCGACGAGCTGCACACGCTCGTCGGCGCCGGCGCCGCGGAGGGCGCGATTGACGCGGCCAACATCTTGAAGCCCGCCCTGGCGCGCGGCGAGATCCAGTGCATCGGCGCGACCACGCTCAACGAGTACCGCAAGTACATCGAGAAAGACGCGGCGCTGGAGCGCCGCTTCCAGCCGGTGTTCGTCGATCAGCCGACGCTGGAGGAGACGATCGACATCCTGCACGGCGTCAAGGCGCTGTACGAGAAGCACCACCGCGTCACCATCTCCGAGTCGGCGGTGAAGAGCGCGGCCGTGCTCAGCGACCGCTACGTGTCAGACCGCGCGCTTCCCGACAAGGCGATCGACCTCATCGACGAAGCAAGCGCACGCGTGCGCATGAAGCTCACCACCACGCCGGACGACTTGAAGGACCTGCAGAAGGACATCAAGCGCATGCAGTCCGACAAGGAAGACGCGATCGCGCACCAGGATTACGAAACCGCCGCTTCAATCCGCGACAAGGAGAAGAAGCTCAAGGAGAAGTACGCGCAGAAGGAGCAGTCCTGGCGCGACAAGCTCGGCGAGACCGTCCCCGAAGTTTCGGAGGAGGACATCGCGCAGATCGTGGCCGCCTGGACCGGCGTGCCGGTTTCGCGGCTGGTCGAAGAAGAGACCAGCCGGCTGCTGCGCATGGAAGACGAGCTGCACAAGCGCGTGATCGGGCAGGAGGACGCCATCCAGACCGTCAGTCAGGCCGTGCGCCGGGCGCGGGCGGGGCTCAAGGATCCGCGGCGTCCGATCGGCTCCTTCATCTTCCTGGGCCCCACCGGCGTGGGCAAGACCGAGCTGGCGCGGGCGCTGGCCGAGTACATGTTCGACACCGAGGACGCGCTCATCCGCCTCGACATGTCGGAGTTCATGGAGCGCCACACCACCGCGCGCCTGGTCGGCTCACCGCCCGGCTACGTGGGCTATGACGAGGGCGGGCAGCTCACCGAGGCGGTGCGTCGCCGGCCTTACAGCGTGATCCTCTTCGACGAGATCGAGAAGGCGCACCCCGAGGTGTTCAACATGCTGCTGCAGATCCTCGAGGACGGCCGTCTTTCCGACGCCAAGGGCAAGGTCGTCAACTTCGCCAACACGCTGCTGGTGATGACCTCCAACCTGGGCCTGCGCGACATCAACCAGGCCCAGACCGCGCTCGGTTTCCAGGCTTCGCTGGCCGAGGGCGAGACCGACGTGGACCGCCGGCACAAGCTCATGAAGGAGAAGATCGACGAGGAGCTCAAGCGGATGTTCCGCCCCGAGTTCCTGAACCGCGTCGACGCCATCATCACCTTCAAGCCGCTGACCAAGGAGCAGATCCGGGAGATCGTCGACCTCCAGCTGCACCGCCTGAGCAAGCACTTGAAGGAGCAGGAGATCGAGATCGAGGTCACTGCTGAGGCCAAGGACCGCCTGGGCGAGGAAGGCTTCGATAAGGTCTACGGCGCGCGCCCGCCCGGAGTCGGAGGGCTTCACCTTCAAGTCGAAGCCGGCCCCCAAGAAGCCCGAGCCGGCGGGGACCTCAGCCTCGGCCGAGTAACTCCCACAGCCGAGCGCCGGCGGCGGAACCATTTCGGGGCCTGAAAAGGGTTCCAGCGCCGGCGCTCGGCATCTTTCAGCCAGTCGTGAAGAGATCTCCGGCCAAGTATTTGAGGCCGGTGTCGACGCAGACCGTGGCGACGGTGTGTCCGGACCCCAGCTCCCCCGCCAGCTGCAGCGCAGCGGCCACGTTGAGGCCCGAGGAGATGCCGGTGAAGATGCCCTCCTCGCGCGCCAGCCGGCGGGCCACGGCGCGCGCCTCATCCTCATCGACAGCCCGGGCCTCGTCGTAGAAGTCGCTGTCGAGCAGCGGCGGCGGCTTGCCGATCGCGATCCCTTCGACCCCGTGCGCTCCCACCGAACCGCCCGTCAGCGCAGCCGAGGTTTTCGGTTCGAGGGCAACTATCCGCGCTCGGGAGCCCGCCTCCCGCAGCGCCCGCGCGACTCCCATCAGCATCCCGGCGGTGCCCACCGCGCCGCAGAACACATCGAGCTCGGGGGCCTGCGCGGCGAGCTCGCGCCCGATCTCCTCGTAACCCTTGATGGAGTCGGTGTTGTGGAGCTGGTTGGTCCAGTAGCTCGGCTCCTGGGCCGCGATGTCGCGCGCCTTGTCCATCATGCGCGGGATCAGGTCGGGCGTGATCTTGCCGCCCACGCTGGGCACCAACGTCAGCTCCGCTCCCAGCGCCTCCATGGTGCGCAGCTTCTCGATCGAGAAGGCGTCCGAAGAAACCACCTTGAACCGGTAGCCCTTGGCGGCGCACACGAAGGCCAGTGACGATCCGGTGCTGCCGCCGGTGTACTCCACGACGCACATGCCGGGACGCAGGTCGCCGCGCTTTTCAGCCTCGGTGATCATGGCCAGGGCCATCCGGTCCTTGTAGGAACCGGTGGGATTGAAGTACTCGAGCTTGAGCAGGACCTGCGCTCCGCCCGGCGGCACCACCTTCTGCAGCGGGACGAGGGGAGTGTTCCCGATGGCGTCGAGCACGCTCTTGGAAGTCGTTCGGGTTTCAGCCATGCGCTAGATCATCGTGTAACCGCCGTCGACGGACAGCGTCTGGCCGGTGATGTAGGACGCCTGGTCGGAGGCCAGGAACAAGACGGCCGGTGCAATGTCCGAGGGCGTTCCCAAGCGGCGCAGGGGGTAGGAGCGCGCCACCTTCTCGAGCACCTCGGGGGTGAACTGCGCGCCCTGGTCGCCCGCCCAAACCGAGGCCGATCCCGACGTCTCCGGCTTGCCCGGCACAAACCCGGGGCAGACCACGTTCAGCGTGATGCCGTGCTTGCCGACCTCGCGCGCGATCGCCTTCGACATCGCGATCACGCCGGCCTTGGTCCCCGAGTACACGGCCTCGCGCCACTCGCCGATGCGCCCTGCGTCGGAGGAGATGGACACGATGCGTCCCCGCCGCCGCTCGATCATGCCGTCCAGCACCGCGCGCGTGCAGTTGATGAACCCCCACATGTCGATCGCGATCTCCTTCTCCCACTCCTCGCGCGGCTTCTCGACGAACAGGCGGTCGACCGTCCAGCCCGCGCAGTTCACCAGCACGTCAACCCCTCCGAACCGGTCGGTCGCGTCGGCGACCATCGCCTGCGCCGAGTCCCAGGAGGTGACGTCGGTCAGCTTCACGGCCGCGCCCGAGCCCGCCTCCACGGCGGTCTGCTGCGCCCGCTCAGCATCCAGGTCCGCGATCAGCACCCGGGCGCCCTCGGCGGCGAAGGCGAGGACGATGGCTCGGCCAATGTTCGACGCGCCGCCGGTAACGATCACCGACCGGCCGCTCAAACCGAGGTCCATGCTGCGAGACAAGATATCCGCATGCCCGAGGGCACTCCGAACCTGCCGCTGAGCTACATCGAGGCCCACGGTGACCGGCCCGCCCTGATCGACGGCAAGCTCCCGGTCACATTCTCTTACCTGTCGAGCCTGGCCCGAGTCGCGGCGAGCAGGCTGCTGGCGCAAGGTGTCGAGCGGGGGGAGGTGGTAGGCGTCCAGCTTCCCAATGTCTGGGAGTACCCGGTCCTGGAGCTGGCGCTGCCCCTGATCGGCGCCATCGTGATGCCGCTGCCGCTCAACCTGGGCCGCGCTGAGATCGAGCACGCGCTGACGCTCACCGGGGCGCGCCGGATCCTGCGCCAGCCCGAGGCCGAAGCCCTGACAGCTCAGGGCGAAGAGGGACCGCTGCCGCGGCCCGATGCGGATCCCGAACGGATCGTCGAGGTCGCCCTCACGTCCGGGAGCACCGGCCTGCCCAAGCTGGCCTCGCTGCACGCCGGGCTCAAACAGGCCACATTCGAACGGTTCACTTCACGTCTCGGCGTGACCACCGCCGACCGGGTGCTGGTGATGTCTCCGCTGATGCAGGGCATCGGTGGTATGTGCCTGTTCTGCCTGCGGGCAGGCGCCGCGCTGGTGATGCTGCGGCGGCCGCGCTTCGACGCGGCGCACACGCTGCGGGTCGCGTCCGAGGCGCGCGCCACACTGCTGGTCGGCGTCCCCACCAACGTGATCCGCATGCTCGAGGCGTCCGAGCTGGCGGCAGCGGACCTCCAGGCGGCGCGCTGCACCGCGGTGGCGGGCGCGCCCATGCCGCCCGAGGTGGCGCGGGCCTGGGAGACGCGCACCGGCTCCCGCGTCGTCTCCTTCTACGGCACCATGGACGCCGGCCAGCTGGCGGTCGGCTCGCCCTCGGACCCGGTCGAGAAGCGCTGGCACAGCGTGGGGCGACCGCACGACGGTGTCGAGTGCCTGATCACGCAGGACGGCGAGATCTGCATGCGGGGCCCGACGGTGCAGAAGCGGTTCTGGGGCGAGGACGCGGGGCCGTACTCGCCCGATGGCTGGGCCCACCTGGGCGACCTCGGCTTTCTCGACGAGGACGGCTTCTTGCACGTGTCGGGCCGCTTGAAGGACATCATCATCCGGGGCGGCACCAACATCAATCCGCACGAGGTCGAGGACCATCTGCGCACCCATCCGGGCGTGCGGGACGCCTGCGTGGTCGGCCGCCCCGACCACGACCTCGGCGAGCGGGCGGTCGCCTACGTGGTCGGCAGCCTGACCCTCGCCGAGCTGCGCGAGCACCTGGAGGCGCGCGGCCTGGCCAGGTACAAGTGGCCCGAATCGGTGGAGCTGATCGACGAGCTGCCGCTCAAAGGTCCCGGCAAGGTGGACCGGTTGCGGCTGAAGGAGCTGGCAAATGCCGAAAGCCCGCTGCGCTGACATCGACACCGCCTGGTACGAGGTGGGGCGCTCCGCCGCCGAATCTGACCCGCCGCTGGTCCTCGTGCACGGCCTGGGCGATGACCATCGCGCCTGGCGCAAGGCGCTTCCGGCGCTGGCCCTGCGGCATCGCGTGCTGCTCTACGACTTCCGCGGCCACGGCGGCTCCTCGGTGGGTGAGGCCGACGGCACCCTAAGCCAGCTGGCGGCGGACCTGGTCAACCTGCTGGACGAGCTGGAGGTCGAGCGCGCCCATCTCTGCGGCTTCTCGCTGGGAGGCACGATCGTCATGCGCACGGCCATCGACCATCCAGAGCGCGTCGCCCGCCTGCTCCCGGTGGCCACCTCCAGCCGGGTCGGCCGCTCAGCCGCCGACTGGTACGCGGCGCGCGCCGAGTTGGTGCGGCGGCAGGCGCCGGAGCTGCGCGCAACGCTCGAGGAGGACACCCGGGCCGTATACGCCAACGCGCCCGAAGAGTTCGCCGATGGCTGGCTGATCCGCTCGCAGTCGACCGCCGACCCTCGCGGTTACGGCAACGCGTGCGCCGCCATGGCCGCGCTCAACGCGCAGCCGCTCGACCCGGAGCTGACGCGGATCCAGGCGCCCACTCTCATCGTGTGCGCGGACCGCGACCAGCACTGCCCGCCGCGGGCCGCGGAGATCATCCAGGCCGGCATCCCAGGCTCGCGAATGGAGCTGATCGAAGGTGCAGGCCACCCGATCCCCGTTGAGAAGCCGGAGGCGCTGGCCCGGCTGATCCTGGACTTCCTGGCGGCTTGATTCTCGTCACTGGCGCCACCGGCTACGTGGGCAGCCGAGTGCTGGCCCGGCTGGTCGGCGCCGGCCAAGAAGTGCGTGGCCTGGCCCGCAGTCAGGGCGGCGACCTGACCAAACCCGAAACCCTGCCCCCATTCCTGGAGGGCGTGGACTCGGTGATCCACGCCGCCGCCATCACCGGGGACAAGAGGGAGCCGTACAAGGGCGCCTACGACCGGGTCAACCGGGAGGGCACCGAGAACCTGGTGGCCGCGGCCAGGGCGGCCGGGGTCAAACGGCTGGTCGCCATCTCCGGCCTGGGCTGCAAGCCCGCGCCCACCGGCACGTATATGGCGACGCGCTGGGGCCTGGAGGAGGCCGTCCGCCACGGTGGCATCCCCTATGTGATCCTGCAGCCGTCGGTGCTCTTCGGCGAGGGGGCGCCCTTCGTGACCGCGCTCGAAAACTTGGCCCGGCGCTCACCGGTGCTGCCCGCGTTGGGCGGCGGCGGCACCAAGTTCCAGCCGCTCTGGGTGGAGGACCTGGTGACCTGCATCCAGCAGAGCTGCACCCGCGACGAGCTCCTCGGCCGGGAGCACGCGCTCGGCGGGGCGGAGATCCTGACCTTCAGGGAGATTCTCCGGGTGATCAGCCGGCGGCTCGGCAAGCGCCGCCTGATCGTGCCTATACCGCTGGCCTTGGCCCGGCTGCCCAACCCGGCCCTGCCCTCGGCGGCGGTCGAGCTGTTCAGCTTCGACAACGCGACCGATCTCGACAGCGTCGAGCGTCGCTTCGGCTTCCGCCCCAAAGGCTTCACAGAAGGATAAATAAACCGGCGGTCGGTCTGTTATTATCCGCGGCGTGCCTCGGACCGTCAACGTCGAAGTCCATCGGGTGCGCCGCGACGCCTTCCTGGACGTCGCCCAGCGCCTGATCACCACCCGCGGCTACGAGGCCATGAGCATCCAGGACGTCCTCGATGAGCTGGAGACCTCGCGCGGCGCGCTGTACCACTACTTCGACTCCAAACAGTCGCTGCTGGACGGGGTGGTCGATCGCTTCGCCGATGCGGCCATGGCGCAGATCGCGCCGGTCCTGGCCGACCCGAATCTGCCCGCGATCCGCAAGCTCGAGCAGGTCCTGGGCGGCATCGCCCGGTTCAAGGCCGAGCAGAAACCGCTGGTGCTGGCGCTCATGGAGGTCTGGAACTCGGACGGCAACGCCCTGGTTCGCGAGAAGCTGCGCCGCCTGACCGCGAGCAGGCTGGGCCCGATCCTGACCCTGGTCATCCGTCAGGGCATCCAGGAGGGCAGCGTCCGCATCAGTGCGCCCGAGGAGACCGCCCGACTGATCCTCTACCTGATCCAGTCCTACCAGGAGCTGGCAGGCGAGCAGTTCCAGGCCCGCCAGGCCGGGACGATCAGCTTCGAGGGCGTCCGCCGCAGCTACGCGGCGTTTACCGAGGCTTTCGAGCGCATCCTCGGCCTTCCCGACGGCTCGACCCGGCTCATGGAGGAATCGACCCTGCATTTCTGGTTCGGAGATTGAGATGACCACAGCGATCAGGACCGAGGGTTTGACCAAGGACTACGGCGGAGGCAGAGGCCTCTTCGACCTCGACCTGGAGGTGGCGCCGGGCGAGGTCTTCGGTTATCTCGGCCCCAACGGCGCCGGTAAGAGCACGACTATCCGGCTGCTCATGGGCCTCATCCACGCCACGCGCGGCAGCGCGGAGATCTTCGGGCTCGACAGCTTCCGACAGGCCGTCGAGGTGAAGCGGCTGGTCGGCTACATGCCCGGCGAGCTGCCGCAGTTCGGCGGCCTGCGCGGCCGCGATATCGCCGGCCACTTCGGCGCTCTGCGCGGTGGCGTCGACCAGGCCCGTGTGCGGGCCATCAGCGAGCGGTTCGACCTCGACCTCGGCCTCAAGTTCCGCGAATACTCGACCGGCAACAAGCGCAAGCTCGGCATCCTGCTCGCCTTCATGCACCAGCCGCGGCTGCTGGTGCTCGACGAGCCAACCAGCGGCCTCGATCCCCTCAACCAGCAGGAGTTCTTCAAGCTGCTGCAGGAGGCCAGGGCGGCGGGCGCCACCGTTTTCCTGTCCTCGCATGTCCTCTCGGAGGTCGAGCACGTGTGCCAGCGGGTGGGCATCATCCGCCACGGCAAGCTGGTGAAGGTGGCGCGGCTGGAGGAGCTGCACGAGATACACGTGCGGAAGGTCGAGGTCGAGTTCGCCGGCGATGCTCAGCCCCAGGTGTTCCGCGACTTGCCCGGCGTCGAGGACGTGCAGTCCAACCATCACCGGGTCACCTTTACGGTGCGCGGCTCCTTCGAACCGGTCGCCGACGCGCTGGCCGGACACCAGGTGGTCAACCTGGCCAGCCACGAGCCCAGCCTGGAGGAGGTCTTCCTCACGTACTACGAGGATCAGGGATGATCGCCTGGATGGCGTGGCGGCTGCACCGCCGCGGCCTGCTCGGCTTCAGCGTCGGCGGGTTCCTGCTCTCCTTCTTCTACGGCCTCGCGTACCAGTCCGCGGCCGGCAAAACTGCGGCCGAGCAGGCGGCCTTCGGTCACGCGATTACCCTGGCCGCCAAGCAGTTCGCCTTCCTGATCCCGCTGCCGGTGCACCCCGAGACGCTGGGCGGTTACGAGCAGTACAAGTGGCTGTCCGGGGCGATCGTCCTGATGATGGTCTGGTCCGGGCTGGCCGCCATCGGCATCGGCCGCGGCGACGAGGACCGCGGGCTCACCGAGCAGTGGCTGGCGGCCGGGCTCTCGCGCAGCCGCCTGATCCTGGCCCGCAGTGCGGCTTTTGCGCTGGTCCTCCTGATCGCCTGCCTGGCTTCGACGCTGGGGATCTCTGCAGTGGCGCCCCTGGTCGGGCAGGACGCCAACCTGGGCGGGGAACTGGGCAAGGCGGTCTCCATGACGGCAGGCCTGCTCGCCTGCTTCGGGCTGGCGCTCCTGATCTCGCAGCTGCCCGCGGAGCGCCAGACCGCGACCGCGCTGGGGATCGGCGCCCTGGTGCTGCTGCTGATCGTGAACGGGGTCGCCGACACCATCAGCGGGGCGTCCTGGCTCGGCGCCATCAGCCCCTTCCACTGGCTGGAGCGGACCAGCTCGGCTGCCCCCGGAGGCGTCTTCGACGCCTGGGGCACGGTCGGCCTGGCGGCCGCGGCCGCAGTCCTAACCGGGGTCACGCTCCCGGTTTTCGAGCGTCGCGACATTGGCCGCGGCCTTCTGACCCGGCTACGCCGCCGTGCTCCGGCGGCGCGGGACGCCTCGCGGAACCCGCTCCTCCGCACCCCCTTCACCGAGGGGCTGTGGGAGCAGCGGGTCGGGCTCGCGGTCTGGGTGGCGGGGACGGCGGTGCTGGGCTGGCTGCTGGTTTCCGTCACCAAGTCGACCGCAGACGCCCTGCTCAGCGACAAGACCATCGCAGCGGTCTTCGAGCGCGCGGCAGGCGGCAACGTGTACGAGTCCCTCCTGGGACTGGTCTGGTTTGGATCCGCGCTTCTCCTGCTGGCGGCCTATGCCGTGGTGCAGGTGTCGCGCTGGGCCGCCCAGGACCGGGAGGGACGCCTCGAGCTGCTGCTGAGCGTCCCGGTCTCCCGTACGCGCGTGGTCGTCGATCGCGCCCTGGAGTTCGCGGCGGCGAGCGCCCTGATCGTGGCCGGAGGGTACGTGGGGGTCGCGCTCCAGGCGCCCTTCTCGGGTTTGAGCCTGGACCCGGGGAAGCTCTTCACGGCGTCAGCGCTGCTGTGGCCATTCGCTCTCGCCTTCGGTGGCCTGGGTGTGGCGCTGGCCAGCCGGTGGCCGCGGGTCGCGGTTCCGCTGCTGGCGGGCTTCGCCGTCGTCGAATACTTCCTGGGCGACCTGGCGCCGCTCTTCAAGGCGCCGGGCTGGGTGGCCAACCTCTCGATCTTCTACCTGTACGGAAATCCGGTCGCCGCTGGCGCGTCCTGGACCGCGGTGCTGTCCATGACGGCAGTCTTCCTGGCAGGCTTCGCGGCGGCCCTGGCGCTGATGCGCCGGCGTGACGTCTCCACGGCCTGAGCCGGAGGGCTAGCCTGTCCAGCTCACAAGATGTGCCGACAGTGGCCGGCATGGGCGCCGGCCATCCTGACGGACTCGGCTGATGCACCCCACCTGCTGCGTTGGCTTCTGTGCTCCTCGCTCACGCAGCCACCACTGCGCTCGCTGCGGTGCTCGGCACCGCCTTGCAGCGGGGGCACCTCAGCCGATCTGTCGCCCCATCCCGTGAGCCGTACAGGCTAGCCCCGGAGCCAGCTCTCCACGCCGGTGGCCAGCTTGGCCGGGGTGGTCTGGCTCTTGATCAGGTACTCGAGAGCGCCCAGACGCAGGCCGCGCTCGACCAGCTCCCGTTCCGAGTAGTTGGAGAGGATGACCACCGGCACCTGCTTGGTGCGCTCGTCGGCGCGCAGTGCCTCGAGCACCGCCAGGCCGTCCAGCTTGGGCAGGCGGATGTCCAGGAAGATGATGTCCGGCGGGTTCTGGGTCGCCATCTGGATGGCGGCCTCCCCGTCAGCGGCCACCGCCACCTGGTAGCCGTCCAGCTCCAGCTTCAGCTTGTACATCTGGGCGACCGAGGGGTCGTCCTCGACGAAAAGGACGTTGACGTCGTCTTCCGGTTGCGCGGCCATGACCGACAGATTGTTGCACGCTAGCCTTCGGTAGCTGTGAGGCTTGCTATCAGCATCGGCATCAGCCCCCGGCAGTCGCTCCAGAGCTGGCGCGAGCTGGCGGCCTCCCTGGAGGCCGACGGCGTCGACCGGCTCTGGCTGATCGACTCTCAGCTGGCGATGAAGGACGTCTACGCCGGCCTCTACCTGGCCGCTCTGGCCACCACCCGCATGGAGCTGGGCACCGGCGTCACCAACCCCATCACCCGCCATCCCACCGTTACCGCCAATGCCATCGCGGCACTAGCCGAACTGGCGCCGGGGCGGGCGCTGCTGGGCGTGGGCGCCGGCGATTCGGCGGTCTACGGGATCGGGGCTCGGCCGGCCAGGGTGGCGGAGGTCGAAGAGGCGCTGAAGTATTTCCGATCGGAGCTCCGCGATCGTGCGCCCCTGCACCTGGCGGCGTCCCAGCGGCGCATGTGCACGCTGGCGGGCCGGCTCTGCGACGGTGTGATCCTGATGGGGCCGGCCGAGCCCGGCTTCGTGCGCCAGCAGTTGGGCTGGGTGGAGGCGGGTATCGCCGAGGCGGGGCGGGCACGATCCGACGTCGAGGTGAACCTGGTCACCACGCTCTCGGCGCGGGACGATGCCGCCCAGGCGCTGGATGACGTGCGTTCCTGGGCCAGCACCGAGGCCCGGCTGATCGCCGATTTCGCCGAGGTCCCGGCCGGACTGGAGCGGTTCCGAGACGAGCTCGCGCAGGCCAAGGCCGACTACGACTACAGCCAGCACCTGTCGACGCATGCCGACCACCAGTCCGCGGTCAGCGACGAGCTGACGCGCGCGCTCGCCGTGGCGGGCACCCCGGCCGAGTGCAGCGCTCGGGTGGCCGCGCTGCTGGAAACAGGCATCGACGGCTGCATCTTCCCCTTGCTGGGAGGCGGGCGCGCCGAGCGGCTGCGGGTCCTGAAGGAAGTGCTCTCGGCCGTCGCGGCCGCGTGAACCTGCAGCTCACCGTCAATGGTCGCGGCTGGGCGGGCGAGGTCGAGCCGCGCCTCTCGCTGGCCGATCTCCTGCGGGAGCGGATGCGGCTGACCGGGACCCACCTCGGCTGCGAGCAGGGCGCCTGCGGCGCCTGCACCGTCCTGTTCGACGGCGAGGCCGTGCGCTCCTGCCTGCTGCTGGCCGTCCAGGCCGCCGGCCGGGCGGTGACCACGGTCGAGGGGATCGACCTCGATCTCGGGCCGGTCTTCCAGTGCGGGTTCTGCCGGCCCGGGTTCGTGGTCACCGCGGAGGCGCTCCGGCGCGCCGGCCTGCCGGCCACCGAGGAGGTGCTCTCCGGGAACATCTGCCGGTGCACCGGCTACCGCCCAATCGTGGAGGCCGTGCGCCGCTGCCTTACCTAGCCGACCTCGAGGTCCCCACCGACGCGCTGGAGGTGGCCTTCGTGCGCTCGCCCTTCGCGCACGCTGCCTTCGGGCCGATCGGGGTTGCGGCCGGTTTCAGCGATTGGCCGCGGCCGGTGGCCGGCCGGGCGCGCTACGCGGGAGAGCCGGTGGCGCTGTGCTGGGCCCCGACCCGGGCCGAGGCCGAGGACGCCGCAGATGGCGCGGAGATCGAATGGGAGCCGTTGCAGCCGGAGCCGGCGGAGACGCTGTTCGACCGGACCTTCGACAGCGAAGGCGTGGACGAGGCGCTGGCCGGCGCCGCTCGAGTCTTCGAGGGCGAGTTTGCGGCGGCCCGGCAGACGCCGCTGCCCCTGGAGGCGCGGGGAGTCATCGCCTGGCCGCGCGGCGAACGGCTGGAGCTGTGGACCTCGACGCAGGTGCCGCACGTGGTGCGCGACCACGTCGCCGGCCAGTTGGGCATCTCGGCAGATCTGATCCGGGTGCTGGTGCCGGAGGTGGGGGGTGGGTTCGGGCTCAAGGCGCACGTGTTCGCCGAGGAGTTGGCGTTGGCGGCAGCGGCCCGGGCTACCGGCCGGGTGCTGCGCTGGGTGGAAGACCGGACCGAGAACCTTCTGGCCAGCGCCCATGCCCATGACACCCGGGTGCGGCTGCGCCTGGGAGTGGATGCCGCGGGGCGCTTCCTGGCCATGGATGCGGACGTGGTCGCCGATGTGGGCGCGTACTCCGTCCACCCCTTCACGGCCTCGCTGGAGCCCGCGACCTGCGCCCAGACCCTGTTCGCGCCCTACGCATTGCAGGCGATGCGCTGGCGGGCGCGGGCGCTGACCAGCCACCGCTGCCCAGTGGGGGCCTACCGGGGAGTGGGCATGGACGCCGCGGTGCACGCGACCGAGCGGCTGGTCGACGAGGTCGCCTTCGAGCTGGGCGTCGATCCGCTCGAGCTCCGCCTGCGCAACGCCCATCCATCGGTGCCGGTCACGACGGCGGCGGGCCGAGCACTGGACTCGGGCGACTACCCGCGGCTGCTCCGCGAGCTCGCCGCCCGCGCCGGCTATGACGACTTGCTGCGCGAGCGCGCGGCGGCTCGCGCCCAGGACCGCTGGTACGGGATCGGGATCGGATTCTTCAACGAGCACAGCGGCACCGGCCGGAGCGACTACCGGCGGCGCGGGGTCACCACGATCCCGGGACTGGATGCGGCGCGGATCCAGGTCACCGGCGAGGGCCGGCTGGTGATCAGCACCAGCGCGGCAGAGGCCGGCCAGGCCCACGCAGCCACCTACCGGCGGCTGGCGGTGCGCGAGCTGGGCGTGCGCGAGGAAGACGTGGAGGTCGTGGAGGGCGACACCGACCTGGCGCCGTTCGGGAGCGGCACCTTCGCCAGCCGTGGGGCGGTGGGCGTGACCGAGGCCCTGGTCCGCTGCCTGCGCGCGGTGGCGGCCGCCGACATCGCGCCCGGCACCGACGTGGTCGAAACGATCGATGCCACCCAGGTCTATCCCAGTGGCGCCCACCTGGCAGTGGCCGAGGTCGACCCGGTGAGCCTGGTGGCTCGCGTCACGCGTTACGTCGCGATCGAGGACGTGGGGACGATCCTCGTCCCCGAGGGTGCCGACGCCCAAGTGCGCGGCGGTGTGGCGATGGGGATCGGCAACGTGCTCCTGGAGGAGCTCGTCTACTCGGACGCCGGCCAGCTGCGGACCGCCTCGCTGCTGAGGCGGGGACCGTGGGGGCCTTCGGGGCAGTGGCCAACGCGGTGGCCGACGCCGTCCGCCCGCACGGGGCGAAGCTCACACGCCTGCCCTACTCACCCGCAAGGATCTTCGAGGCGCTGTCCAGGAGCTGATATCCCGGGATGTCGCCCATTAGCGAGCCTCGGATTGGGGGATATCCCGGGACATGGCCCAAAAAAGTCGACGCCGCCTCGGGGGTAGTCAAGGCGGCGCCGTAGAAATCGGAGCAGGCGCCGGGCGCACATCCGGTTCGTCTCTCCACCTCTAATAACGGCCCAAGAGCCCAAAAAGATTCACGCGCCGCTTGTAAATCTTTTGTGGGGCCGCCAGAGTAGGCACCCACCCGCCCACCATGCCCAAAACCACCACCACCTTCGTCTGCCGCGAGTGCGGCGGCGAGTCGCTCCGCTGGGCGGGGCAGTGCCCGCACTGCCGGGCCTGGAACACCCTGGAGGAGTTCACGGTCAAGCCCGCGGCCGCCGGCCGCCGGGGCGCGCCGGCCACGGCACAACCCAACCGGCCGGTGCCCATCACCGAAGTCGAGGTCGACGACGAACCTCGCCTGCGCCTGGCCTGGGACGAGATCAACCGCGTCCTGGGTGGTGGCTTCGTGAAGGGCAGCCTGGTCCTGGTCGGCGGCGAGCCGGGGGTGGGCAAGTCCACGTTGCTCATGCACGCGGCGCTCCAGGTCAGCGCCCGCCACGGCGCCGTCCTCTATGCGTCAGCGGAGGAATCCGCGCGCCAGGTCCGGATGCGAGCTTCGCGCCTGGGCGCGCTGAGCCCGCAGCTGCTGATGCTGGCCGAGAACGACGTCGACGTGGTGATCCAGGCCATCGAGCAGGCGCGGCCCGCGCTGGCGGTCGTCGACTCCATCCAGACCGTCTACGACCCCGCGGTCGACTCCGCCCCGGGCAGCGTCACCCAGGTCCGGGAGGCGACGGGCCGGCTGATGCGCACGGCCAAGGAATCAGGTGTGCCGGTCGTGCTGGTCGGCCACGTCACCAAGGAAGGCGCCATCGCCGGGCCGCGGGTGCTCGAGCACATGGTCGACACCGTGCTCTACCTGGAGGGCGAGCGGCGCCTCGACTTCCGCATCCTGCGCTCCACCAAGAACCGCTTCGGCGCCACCGACGAGATCGGCATCTTCGCGATGGGGGAGGAGGGCCTGCGCGAGGTCGAGGACCCCAGCGCGGTGCTGCTGGCCGAGATGTCGCGCGCCGCGACCGGCACCGCCGTGGTGCCGGTGCTCGAGGGAACGCGGCCGCTGCTGGTGGAGATCCAGTCGCTGCTCAGCAAGAATGACGGTCCCATGCTGCGGAGAACCGCCAACGGCTTCGACCTCAACCGCGTGCACATGCTGCTGGCCGTCATCGAAAACCGTGGCAGTATCAACTTGAGTCAAAAAGACGTGTTCATCAACGTGGCCGGCGGGATCCGGGTGACGGAGACCGCGGCCGATCTTGGACTGGCCCTGTCGATCGCCAGCAACCATCGCAACCTGCCCCTGCCGGAGGGCACGATCGCGATCGGCGAGCTGGGACTGGCGGGCGAGGTCCGGCGGGTGTCCCAACTCGAGCGCCGCCTCTCCGAGGCCGCGCGCCGGGGCTTCACCCGCGCCATCATCCCCCGCGGCGCGACCGGCGCCGCGGGTCCACTGCGGACCCTCGAGGTCCGCGACCTGGCGGAGGCGATCTCCGCCGCATTTCCTGCTCACATAGGGTCCGGCGTTGCTTCATAGGAGGTAGTCCGACGTAATGAGGACCGAGCGCTGGGCCCGCTGGGCGGGCACCGGGCTCGGGGTGATAGGCGGCTTCATCCTGGGTTACGCGGTGGTGCGCACGGGCGAGATCAAGCCGCCCGCCGGCGCAGCGATCATCGCGCTCACCACCCTGGAGGGCCTGATCTTCGCGTACCTGGGCACGCCGTACCTGTTCGGCGGCTGGAGGCGCGTGACCTTCCGCCTTTTCTCCACCCCGCTGCCCGACCTGGTGAGTGGACTTATGGGCATGGTCGCCGGGCTGATCGTGGCCGTGCTGATCGGTTATTTCGTGCACGACTTCCCGTACGGCGTAGCGCTCAGCGCGGTGCTGGCGCTGCTGCTGGGACTGACCGGCGCCCAGGTGGGCATGACGCGCCGCAACGAGATCTCGGCGCTCTTCTCCGGCTCCAGCCCGCTCGAAGAGCGGCGGGCCCGCGGCGTCCTTCTGGACACCTCTGTGATCATCGACGGCCGTGTGCTGGACCTGGTGCGCACCGGTTTCGTCGACCTGCCGCTGATCGTGCCGCGGTCGGTGCTCAAAGAGCTTCAGTACGTGGCCGACGCCAGCGATCCCACCCGCCGCAATCGCGGGCGCCGCGGCCTGGAGGTGCTGACCGCGCTGCAGGAGGAGCCCAAGGCCACGTTGCGCTTCCACGAGGACGACACCTCCGGGGAGCTCGACATCGACGCCCGCCTGGTGCGGCTGGCCAAGCAGACCGGCTGGTCGGTGATGACCAACGACTTCAACCTCAACCGGGTGGCGCGGCTCGAAGGGGTGAGCGTGCTCAACCTCAACGAGCTCGCCAACGCCATGAAGCCCATCGCGATCCCGGGCGAGGACTTGAACGTGACCGTGGTCAAGGAGGGCAAGGAGTCGGGCCAGGGGGTCGCTTACCTGGACGACGGGACGATGGTCGTGGTCGAGAACGGCCGGCGCCACCTCAACAGCACGGTCCTGGTGACGGTCACATCCATCCTTCAGACGGCGGCCGGGCGCATGATCTTCGCCAGCCCCACCGGCCAGGACGGCAACGGCCGCCGGCGGGCTCGGGTTCGCACATGAGCAGCACGCAGCGTCCGATCGTGGTCGGAGTCATCATCGCCGCCGCCGGCGCCGGCACCCGGCTGGGCCTGGGCAGCAAAGCGCTGGTGCGCCTCAACGGCCGCACCACGCTGGCCCGGGTGGTGGAGCTTTTCCTGGGCCTGGAAGAGGTCGACCGGATCGTGGTCGTGGGGCCGCCGGCCCGTCTCGAGAAGGCGCGGGCGGAGGTCGAGCAGCTGGCGCCGGCCAAGCCGGTGCAGGTCTGCCCCGGCGGTGACACCCGCCAGCAGTCGGTGCGTGCGGGATTGGCCAAGCTCGAGGGCTGCACGCACGTGCTGGTTCACGACGCGGCCCGGCCCTTGGCCTCGCCCGCCCTGATCCGCAGGGTGCTGGCGGCGGCCCTGGAATTCGACGCGGCCATACCGGGCCTGCCACCGCGGGACGCGGTCAAGCGCGTCGAGGGTGGCCGCCTGGTCGAGAACCTGGAACGGTCGCGGGTGATGCTGGCGCAGACCCCGCAGGGGTTCGCTTACCCGCTCCTGGTGCGGGCCCACTTCGAAGCGGCCGAGACGGGGCTCGAAGGCGATGACGACGCGGCGCTGGTCTCGGCCGGCGGCCACCAGGTGACGGTGGTGCCCGGCGACCCCGGCAACATCAAGCTCACCACCGCCGAGGACCTGGAGATGCTCGAGGCGCTGATCCACGAGCACGAGGCGGTGGCCGCCACCTGAGATACCGGGGACCCCGCCAAATCGCAGATTTGGTGGGGTGGTGAGAGTCGGGCTGGGCTACGACCTCCACCCGCTGGTAGAGGGCAGGGACCTGGTGCTGGGGGGCGTGACCTTCGACCACCCGCGCGGCCTGGAGGGGCACTCCGACGCCGACGTGCTCACCCATGCCGTCATCGACGCGCTGCTCGGCGCCGCCGCGCTGGGGACCATCGGCGAGCACTTTCCGGACACCGACGAGCGCTACGCGGGCGTCTCCAGCCTGGAGCTCCTGGCCATGGCTGCCGACCTGGTCGAGGAGGCCGGCTATCGCGTGGTCAACGTCGACTCGGTGGTGGTCGCCCAGGAGCCACGCCTGCAGCCGCACCTGGCCGAGATGGCCACGCTGCTGGCCGACCGCCTGGGCCTGGAGCAGCAGGCGGTCGGGGTCAAGGCCACCTCGCCAGAAGGCGTCGGTTCGCTGGGCCGGGCCGACGGAATCGCGGCGCAGGCCGTGGTGCTGCTCGAGGAAACGAGGTGACGCTGACGCTCTACAACACGCTGAGCGGCGCCCTGGAGGAGTTCGCGCCGCTGGAAGCAGGCCGCGTGCGCCTGTACACCTGCGGTCCGACGGTGTGGAACTACGCACACGTCGGCAACTTTCGCGGCAACCTCTTCTACGACCTGCTCAAGCGCCACCTCCGCGTCAGCGGCTATCAGGTGACGCACGTCATGAACATCACCGACATCGACGACCGCATCCTCCACGAGGCAGCGCACGCGCGCCAGACCATCCGCGAGTACAGCGCCACCTACGAGCGCGCGTTTTTCGAGGACCTGGAGACGCTGCGCTTCATGCCCGCCGACATCTACCCGCGCGCCACCGAGCACATCGGCGACATCATCGAGCTGGTTGGCGGACTGCTCGCCGACGGGCACGCGTACGAGGTCGACGGCGACGTTTACTTCCGCGTGGACAGCTTCCCCGCCTACGGCGCGCTGAGCAAGCTCGACCGCGCCGGCCTGCGCGCGGGCGCGCGGGTGGCCACCGACAAGTACGAGAAGGAGTCGGCCAGTGACTTCGCGCTCTGGAAGCGCGCGGGCGAGGGCGACGACCTTCTGGGCGCGGCGTGGCCCTCGCCGTGGGGCGCGGGCCGGCCCGGCTGGCACATCGAGTGTTCGGCGATGGCGATGCGCTACCTGGGCCAAACACTGGACGTCCACTGCGGCGGCGTCGACCTCAAGTTCCCGCACCACGAGAACGAGATCGCGCAGTCCGAGGCGTTCACGGGCCTGCCCTTCGCGCGCTTCTGGCTGCACAACGAGATGCTGGCCGATCTCTCGGGCGAGAAGATGTCCAAGAGCACGGGCAACATCGCCACGCTGCGCGACCTGCTGGCCGCCGGCCACGACCCGGTCGCCATCCGCTACTTCCTGGTCGCGGGCGCGCACTACCGCAGTCCTCTGCGCTTCGACGACGACGCCCTGCACAGCGCCGCGGAGCAGGTGCGGCGCCTGCGCGAGCTGCACGCGCGCCTGCAGGAGACGCCGCGCGAGGTCGCCGACGAAGGGCTGCGGGGTGAGGCGGAGTCGGCGCGCGCCCGCTACCGCGCGTCGCTCGACAACGATCTCAACCTGCCGCAGGGCATGGGCCATGTCTTCGACGTCGTGCGTACCGCCAACGCCGCCCTCGACCGTGGCCGCGTCGGTGAAGGTTCCCAGCTGGCGCTGCTGAGGTTGCTCGACGAAGCCGACGCGCACCTCGACGTGCTGCGCGCCGACGACGAGGGGCTCGAGCCGCGGCTGCAGGCGATGATCGACGCGCGCGAGCGCGCGCGTGCGCAGCGCGACTTCGCCACCGCCGACCGCCTCCGCGAATCGCTGCGCGAGCACGGCGTGCTGCTCGAGGATTCGAAGTCGGGGGTGCGCTGGCGCCGGAGCTGATCCACGGCCGCAACCCGGTCCTCGAGGCCGCGCGCACCGGTCGGGTGCGCCGGGTGCTGCTCGCCGCAGGTCTCAAGCCGGATCCCCGGCTGACTGAGATCCGGCGTCTGGCCCAGGTCGAGGAGGTGCCGGCGGCACGCCTTGAATCTCTGGCTCCGGGCGCCGTGCACCAGGGCGTGGTGGCCGAAGTGGCGCCGCGACGCCTGCTCACGCTGCGCGAGCTGCTGGCCGGCTCCCCCGAGCTGCTGGTCGCACTGGACGGCGTCCAGGACCCGCACAACCTGGGCGCCATCCTGCGCAGCGCGGAAGCCGCTGGAGCCGGGGGCGTGGTGCTGCCCGAGCACCGCAGCGCGCCGCTGAGCCCGGTCGCGGTCAAGGCCAGCGCTGGGGCGATCGAGCACCTGCGCATCGCCCAGGTGGGCGGCATCGCAGGCGCCCTCATCGAGATCAAAAGGGCCGGTATCTGGTGCGTGGCGCTGGACGCCGAGGGGGAGCTGGCGGTCTGGGACTTCGACTTCACGGCGCCCGTCTGTGTGGTCATTGGCGGCGAGGGCAAGGGCGTCAGCCGGCTGGCCGGGGAGCGCTGCGACGCGCGGGTGCGGCTGCCCATGAGGGGTCGCGTGAGCAGCTTGAACGCCTCGGCGGCGGCCGCCGCCCTGCTCTATGAGGTGGTTCGGCAGCGCCAGGGCCACCGCTAAACTCAGGTTCCCTATGCGCAAGACGCGCATCGTGTGCACCCTCGGCCCCTCCTCGGTCGAGGTTCTCACCCTCCGCCGCCTGTTCGCCGCGGGCATGGACGTCGCGCGCCTCAACTTTTCGCACGGCGACGAGGCCACCCACCGGGCCGCGGTCAAAGCCGTGCGCCAGGTCGCCCAGGAGACCGGCCGCTACGTGGCGCTTCTGCAGGACCTGCAGGGGCCCAAGATCCGCACCGGGGCCCTCACCGAGCCGCTGGTCCGGGTGCTTCTGGCGGACGGCCAGATCGAGCTGAAGGTGCGCGGCACCCACGGCAACGGCCAGGTCACCTGCTCGGTGGTGCGGGGCGGCCTACTCGGTGAGCGCAAGGGAGTCGCCATTCCGGGCCGCTCGCTGACCATGCCGGCGTTAACGGCCAAGGACAAGCAGGACCTGGCGCTGGGCGCCGAGCTGCAGTTCGACTACGTGGCCATCTCCTTCGTCCGCAGCCCGGCCGACGTCCAGGCCTGCCGCGAGGAGATGGAGCGGCTGGGCTGGCGGGCGCCCGTGGTGGCCAAGCTCGAGAAGCTGCAGGCGATCCGCAACCTCCGCGACATCATCGCGGCGTCCGACGCCGTGATGGTGGCGCGCGGCGACCTGGGCGTCGAAATGGCGCTGGGCGAGGTGCCCGCGATCCAAAAGGACATCATCAACCGGGCCAACCGGGCAGGCGTCCCCGTCATCACCGCCACCGAGATGCTGGAGTCGATGGTCACCAGCAACCGACCGACCCGCGCCGAGGCCTCGGACGTGGCCAACGCGATCTGGGACGGCACCGACGCCGTGATGCTCTCCCAGGAGACCTCGACCGGCGCCCATCCGGTGGAGGCGGTGCGGGCGATGTCGCGCATCTGCCTGGCGGCCGAGAATCACCCTGCCTACCTGCGCGAGCGGCCGGTCTGGAAGGAGGACTCGCTCTCGAGCGCGATCGCCCACGCCTCGGCGCAGGTGGCGACCGAGGTCAATGCCCGCTACATCATCGCCTTCACCGAATCCGGCGCCACCGCGCTCCGGGTGAGCAAGTCTCGGCCGCCGGTGCCGGTGATCGCGGCCAGCCCCTACGGGGCGGTGCTGCGCCGGACCGCGCTTTACGCCGGCGTGATCCCGCTGGAGGTGGGGATGGGGAAGGACACCGACGACATGATCGACAAGGCCGTGAAGGCCGCGATGGCCCAGGGGATCGTGCGCAACGGCGATCGCGTTCTCTTCATCGCCGGGGTGCCGGTGGGCAAGCCCGGACAGACCAACATGCTCAAGGTGGAGACAATCCGTGAATAGGGCCGACAACGGCCCTCCCCCGCTGGGGGAGGGGAGGGGTGGGGGAGCGCCCTATCTGGAGCTGATCTCCGTCATCGGGCACGAGCTGCGCCGGCCACTCACGGTGATCCGCGGCGCCGCCACCCTGATGCTGGACATGGACGGCAAGATGCCCGCGCGCAACGCGCTGGAGATGCTCCGGATGATCGACGTGAACGTCGAGGACATGTCCGACCTGATCGAGGACCTGCTCCTGATGGTCCACCTGGAAGCGCGCGATCTGCAGCTGTTCACCGAGCCTGTCGAGGTTGCGGACTTGGTGGCCGGCGCCGTCGACGGCGAGCGCCGCCATCTGGGCGAGCATTCGGTGACCGTCCTGGGGGCGGCTCCGGGTTTGGCGGTCGATGCCGATCGCGGCCGCGCGATCCGCGCCCTGCGGTGCCTGCTCGGCAACGCCGCCCGCTTTTCGCCCGCCGGCTCGCCGGTCGAGGTGTCCGTGCGGCCGCAGAACGGGGCCGTGCGTTTCGAGGTCCTCGACCGCGGCCCCGGCATCCCGGCCGCCGAGCGGGAGACGGCGTTCGAGCGCTTCCAGCGCGCGGGCGACGGGGCTGGACTGGGGTTGGGCCTCTACCTTGTGCGCGGGCTGGCGCGCGCCATGGGCGGCGAGGCCGGGGCCGGGTCCCGCAAGGGCGGTGGGGCCGCGGTCTGGTTTACGCTCAACCGGCGTGGCTGAGGAGAAGAAGGAAGCACCACCGCTCCAGCGGGTGCTCGTCGTTTCGGCTCACCCCGATGACCCCGAGTTCGGCTTCGGCGCGACCGTGGCCAAGTTCGCCCGCGACGGCGCCGAGGTCTTCTACTGCGTGGTCACCGACGGGTCGCAGGGCGGGGAGGACCCGCATGTGCCGGACGAGGAGCTGACCGCCACCCGCTACCAGGAGCAGCGCTGCGCGGCGGCCAAGCTGGGCGTCGCCGACATCACCTTCCTCGGGTTTCGCGACGGCTATGTCGAGGCCGACGTGGAGCTGCGCAAGGCGATCACCGCCGACATCCGCCGGCGCAAGCCGGACCTGGTACTGACGCACGCGCCGGTCCGGATGCTGGTGACGCAGGGGATCGGCGGGTTCCACCCCGATCACCTGGCTGTGGGCGAGGCGACCTTGCGGGCGGTGTATCCCGACGCTCGCAACCCGCGGGCGTACCGGGAGCTGCTCGCCGAGGGCCTGGAGCCGCACAAGGTGCGCGAAGTCTGGCTGCCCGGGTTCACCGAGGCCGACCATTTCGTCGAGGTCACACCCGAGCTGCTCGACTTGAAGATCGAAGCCATCCTGTGCCACAAGAGCCAGTTCCAGAAGCCCGGAATCGAGGACGGGGCGCCCGCCAAGTGGATCCGCGACCGGGCCAAGGCGATGGGGGAGAAGGGCGGCTTCGAGTACGCCGAGGGCTTTCGAAGGCTGGAGACCGCCTAGCCCCGGACGAACGCGGTCCGGTCGGGGCCGGCTCCCACGACCTGGACTTCCGAGGGATCCGGCGTGCGGCTGACCTCCAGCCCGGCGGCGGCCGCCAGTCGGGCGAACACGCCGGCGTCGCGCACCGCGCAGCACCGGTGGTCGTTGTTGAAGAAGGAGAAGACGTCGGCGCCCTGGGGCCACAGCTCGCGGATCCGAGCGACCCAGGTCTCCAGCATCTCCTCGCCGTAGCACGGCCGCGGCCGGGCCACGCCCTCGTGGAGCCTGACGAACCCCCAGTCGGCGGTGCGCCAGAGCGGCGTGTGCAGGTTGCGCCGGTCCGCCAGCACCAGTGCGGCCTGGTGCCGCTCCAGGATCCCGCGCACCTCCTCCGTGTACCAGGAGTCGTCGCGAAACTCGACCGCCAACCGCACGTCCGAGTCGAACAAGGACAGGGTCTGCTCCAGGCGCTCGGGCACCGCGCCGAAGCGCGGCGGGAGCTGAACCAGCACCGGCCCCAACTTGCGACCCAGCTTGCGAGCTCGACTCATGAACCGCTGCACCGGCTCGGCCGGGTCGAGCAGGCGCTTCAGGTGCGTCAGGTAGCGGCTCATCTTCACGACGACCACGAAATCGGCGGGCGTCTCCCGCTCCCACTTGGCGAAGGTCGACGCCTCCGGGAGGTGGTAGAAGGTGTTGTTCACCTCGACCACGTCGAAGTGGGCGCAGTAGTGCTGCAGCCAGCGCGCCTGGGCCAGCTTCTCCGGGTAAAAGGATCCGCGCCAGTCGCGGTACTGCCAGCCGGAGGTCCCGACGTAGAGCACGTCCTTTTATGTACGTGCTTGCCTTACGTGCCCGTCAGTCGCTCCAGCACGGGAAGGAAGGCGACCCGCGAGCGCGGCCGCACCATCGCATAGGAGATGCCGAAGCGCTCGCGCAGCATCTGGAATTTCTCGCACAGCTGGTCCAGGCTGCCGATGAAGGTGTGCGGTGAGGCGATGAACTCGTCCTCGCTCATCTCCATCCCGCCCCAGGCGCTGCGCAGCTGGTCCATCCAGCGCCTCGCCTCCGGCCGCGCCTGGTCGGTCACGATGACCGGCGCACCCACCTCGTAGGTGTTGAGCTCGATCTCACCGAAGCGCTCGCCCGCCGCCTCCCGCACCCAGGCCACCTTCTCCTCGAGCGCGGCCAGGGTCATTGAAAGGGTGTCCGGGGAGTCGTAGCGCGGCAGCCGGGGCGCGAAGCCCACGATGTCCGCGTGGCGTCCGGCCACGGACAGCAGCCGCCGGCCGCCGCCCCCGATGAGCAGCGGCGGCCGCGGCCGCTGCACTGGCTTGGGTAGGCCCTCCATGGCCTCGATGCGGTAGTGCTTGCCCTGAAAGCTGAAGGGGCCGTCCGCGAACAGTCCCTTCAGCACGGCCAGGCTTTCCTCCAGGCGCTCGATGCGCCTGCCGCCAGGTTCGAAGTCACGTCCGATGGCCGTGTACTCCGGCTGGTTCCAGCCCGCGCCCATTCCGAGGTCGAGCCGGCCGTTGCTGATCAGGTCGACGGTCGCCGCCTCCTGGGCCAGCACGGCCGGGTGGCGGAGGTCGTTGTTGAGCACGAAAGTGCCCAGCCGCAGACGGCTGGTGACTGCGGCCGCCGCAGCCAGCGCGGGCAGCGGCGCGGCCTGGTCGATCGTCACGTGGTCCGGAATCAGCAGCGTGGACCAGCCTTCCGCTTCGATGGCCTGCGCATCGGTCGCGAACGTCGCGGGCTCGACGGTGAAAAGGCCGAGACCGAAGCGAAAGGGGCGCCGGCTCATGCCGCCGTCCAAGGTTCCCTGACCTGGTCCCAGATCATCTCGGCCCAGGCCGAGTACTGGGCGTCACCCGGGTGCAGGCGGTCGCGCGCCAGCCAGCCCTTCTCGCCCATCCGCGAGCGGCTCAGCTCCGAGACGTCGACCCACAGAAAGCCGCGGGTGGCGGCTTCGCTTCGCGCCAGGGCGTTGAAGCCGTCGATCACCAGCCGCAGCTGCTCGGGCCGCCCGAACCTTTGCGCCGCCGGCGCCGCCGACCAATCCGGGATCGAGATGGCGACCACCCGGGTGGGCGCGAGGCCGCGGGCGGCGATCACGTCGTAGATCCAGACCAGCGACCCCTGGTACTCGGCTCGCGGGCGGCCCCGCGCAGCGTCGTTGGCGCCGATCAGGATGCTCACGTAGTCGGGCGCGACTTGGTCCAGGTGGTCCAGCTCCTCTCGGATCAGGTCGTCCGTGGTGTAGCCGTCGACGGCGGGATTGGTCAGGCGAACCAAGCGACCGGTGGCCGCGGAGAGCGTTCGCGAGAGAAGGGTCGGGAAGTTGTGGTGCTCGTCACTCGCACCGAAGCCGATGGTGTAAGAGTCGCCGAGGGCCAGGTAGCGGAGCGGGTCGGCTGCCGGTTGCACCTCTTAGCGTTCGATGTCGCTCAACGATCCCCAGACGTCGATCTTGGTTTTGACGGCCCGGATCACCTCTTGGGTGAACTCCGTGGTCGAGGCATGGCCGCCCAGGTCGGCGGTCTTCAGGCCCTCGGCCACCGTCTCCAGGGTGGCCTCGTAGATGGCCCGGGAGGCCGTGTGGTGCTGGGCGCCGGGCATGTAGCCCAGCAGCGAGGCCACCGCCAGGATCATGGCCATCGGGTTGGCGACGTTCTTGCCCCGGAGCGCGGGCGCCGTACCGTGCGGCGCCTCGGTCATCACGACCGCGACCTTGAGCTCGTCGTCGAAGGCGAGCAGCGTGGACTCGGCGGCGGCGATGGTGCCGAACATCTGCATGACGAGGTCGGACAGGGTGTCCCCGTCGCGGTTCAGGGCCGGGATCACCAGGGCCTCCCCGGTGGTCGCGAGCAGCAGCGCGTAGGTGGCGTCGATGAGCTGGGGGTCGTACTTGACGTCGGGATTGCGCGCGGCCGCCGCGTCCAGCTCCTCCTTGAACATGCCCTCGTAGACCGGGCTGACCGTGAACTTGGGTCCGCCGAAGACTTTGGCGCCCAGCCGCCGGGCGTGGCGGAAGGCGTAGTCGGCCACGATCCGGCAGGTGCGCCGGCTGATCTTTTCGGTCCGGAAGGCCCATTCGTCCAGGTCTTCGCCCTCCCGCCACTCCTTGGCGCCGTAGGCCTCGTCGACCGCCATCCGGATCACGCTGATGGGCGCATAGACGGCGGCGATGGGGCGCACGCCCGGGATGCGGCGGCCGGTCCTCACGATGACGCGACCGTCGACCGCCTTGCGCAGGACGGCGTTGGGACTGCCGACGTCCCCCGCGCCTTCGGGCGTGATGGTGGCGGCCTTGATGCCGTAGCCGGCGGACTTCAGGGCGTTGGCCGCGTCGAGCACGACCTGGTTGCGCGTCTCCCGGCGGTTGTCCAGGGAGAGGTCGAAATGCTCGACCTGGAGGGCGACCCCGGTGACGTCGGCGGCCAGCACCTTGAGCGCCTCCTGGAGGAGCTCCTCACCGGTTTGGTCGCCGTGGAGGACGACCACGGTCTTGGGCTCGGGGGCCACGAGCTCAGATGGTAGGCGGGGTTTGCCCTGCTCGACCCGGTGGTACTATTGACAACGCCTAGGAACCCTAGGCTTATTTTTTGCCCCGCCAGCCGGACGAACTATGGAAACGATCATCACCCTGCAGTGCCCCGAGTGCAAAAGGCGCAACTACACCACGGTCAAGAACAAGAAGAACGACCCCGACCGGTTGGAGCTGCGCAAGTACTGCCGCTGGTGCCGTAAGCACACGGCCCACCGGGAGACCAAGTAGTCAGTGGCCGTAACCGCGCGCCGCGCCGACCAGCAGGAGGAGTTCGCCCTCGTGCGCTTCATGCGGGAGGTTTTGGACGAGCTCCGCAAGGTGGTCTGGCCCACGCCCGGTGAGCTGTGGCGCTACACCATGGTGGTGGTCATGACCGTGGTCGTGCTGGCCGTCTTCATCGGCGGGGTCGACCTCGTCGTGGGTGAGGCGGTTAAGCGCTGGGTCTACAGCGGGATTGCGAAGTAATGGCGACTGAAAGCACCCGGATGGAGACGGCCGTCGACAGCGATGCGCAGTGGTACGTCGTGCACGCCTACAGCGGGCACGAGGAGAAGGTCAAGAAGAACCTCGAGAAGCGCATCGAGTCGATGGACATGCACGACCGCATCCTCGAGGTCCTCGTTCCCATGGAGGACGAGATCGAGATCAAGGACGGCAAGCGCCGGCACGTCCAGAAGCGGATCTTCCCGGGCTACATCCTGGTCAAGATGAAGATGTCGGACGAGTCCTGGTACGTCGTCCGCAACACCCCGGGCGTCACCTCCTTCGTGGGCAGCGGCAACAAACCGGTGCCGCTGCAGGAGAAGGAGGTGCGGGCGATCCTCAAGCAGATGAAGCAGGAGGCGCCCAAGATCCGGGTCGAGTTCCAGGTCGGCGAGAGCGTGCGGGTGGTGGACGGGCCGTTCACCGACTTCCACGGCAAGGTCGACGAGATCAACCCCGAGAAGGGCAAGCTCAAAGTGCTGGTCAACATGTTCGGCCGGGAGACGCCGGTCGAGCTCGACCTTCTACAAGTGGAGAAGGTGCATTAGGCCATGGGCAAGAAGAAGGTCCGCGCCATCCTCAAGATCGAGCTCCAGGCCGGCAAGGCCACGCCGGCGCCACCGGTGGGCACCGCGCTGGGCCCGCACGGCATCAACATCATGGAGTTCTGCAAGGCCTACAACGAGCGCACGCAGCAGCAGGCGGGCGACGTGGTGCCGGCCGAGATCACGATCTTCGAAGACCGCAGCTTCACGTTCATCCTCAAGACGCCGCCCACCGTCAACATGCTCAAGAAGGCGGCCGGTGTCGAGAAGGGCTCGCAGAAGCCGAACCGTGAAAAAGTGGGCAAGGTTTCTCGCCAACAGCTGGTGACGATCGCTCAAGCCAAGGCCAAGGACCTCAACTCTTACGATGTCGAGGCGGCCATGAAGATGGTCGAAGGCACAGCGCGCTCGATGGGCATCGAGGTCAGTGGCTAAGCACGGCAAGCGCTACGAAGAAGCGCACAAGAAGATCGAGGCCGCTCTCGCCGAGAGCGGCAACGGCGGCCTGGAGCCGATGAAGGCGGCCGAGGTCGTCAGGGACACCTCCAGCGTCAAGTTCGACGCCTCGGTAGAGGCGCACGTGCGCCTGGGCGTCGACCCCAAGCACGCCGACCAGATGGTCCGCGGTTCGGTGGTGCTGCCCAACGGGACCGGCAAGCAGATGCGGGTGCTGGCCTTCGTGGGCGCCGACAAGGCGCGCGAGGCGACCGAGGCCGGCGCCGACTTCGTGGGCGGCGACGACCTGGTGGCCCGGATCCAGGGCGGCTGGACCGACTTCGACGTGGCCGTGGCAACGCCCGACATGATGCCCAAGGTCGGGCCTCTGGGCCGCATCCTCGGGCCTCGCGGCCTGATGCCCAACCCCAAGGCGGGCACCGTCACCTTCGACATCGGGCGGGCTGTGCGCGAGGTCAAGGGCGGGCGCGTGGAGTTCCGGACGGACAAGTTCGGGATCGTGCACGTGCCCATCGGCAAGGTGTCGTTCGCGACCGACCAGCTGCACGGCAATCTTGCGGCGCTCGTCGAGGCACTCGTCCGCAACAAGCCTTCCAGCTCCAAGGGCCAGTACCTGCGCTCGCTGTACCTGGCCTCGACCATGGGCCCGTCGGTCCCCGTCGACGTCAAGGAAGCCGCCAAGCTCTCCACGTCGTAGGGGCGGGGCTTGCCCCGCCCTTCGTATAATTCGGCAGTTCGCCCCAGACAGCTGGTGTCGCCGTGACGACTTAATTTCCAGCCCAGGCGCACGATCAGGGCCACAAGCCTCCGTGCCTGTCTGCGGCGCGGAGGATTTTTTATGGCGAGACCCGAAAAGGAGCAGCAGGTCGAGCTGCTGACCGACAAGCTGAACAAGGCCAGGGTGGCAGTCCTCACGGACTACCGCGGCCTCACCGTCAGCCAGATGCAGGATCTGCGCGGCCGCCTGCGCGGAGGCGAGGTCGAGTACCGCGTGGTCAAGAACACGCTGGCCCGCCTGGCCGCCGCGGCCTCGGGCCACGACGATTTCCAGCCCCTGCTGCTGGGACCGGTCGGCATCGCCTTCGGCTACGACGACCTGGCCACGCCGATCAAGCTGGTCAACGAATTCGTGCGCAGCACGCGGCTCAAGCTCGACATCGTGGGCGGGCTGGTCGAAGGCCGCGTGATGAGCGCCGACCAGCTCAAGCAGCTCGCGGACCTGCCGCCCAAGGAGGTCCTGATCTCCCAGCTCGCAGGCACGGTGCTCTCGCCGATCGCGAGCCTGGCCGCGGCTCTCAACACACCGCTCGCCCAGCTGGCGAGCGCCCTCGAAGTACACAAGAACAACCTGGAGGCAGCGTAAGAACCATGGCAGCTACCAAAGTCACCCCCAAGGACTTCGTCGAAGCCCTCAAGACGTGGAGCGTCCTCGATGTGAAGGAGGCGCTCGACATCCTGGAGAGCGAGCTGGGGATCAAGCCGGCCGCCGCCGTCGCCGCCGCTCCGGCCGCCGCCGGTCCCGCCGCGGGCGCCGCCGAGGAGGCCCCGGCCGAGGAAAAGACCGAGTTCACGGTCCAGCTCACCGCGGTCGGCGATAGCAAGATCAACGTCATCAAGGCGGTCCGGGAGGTCACCCAACTGGGCCTCAAGGAAGCCAAGGACCTGGTCGACGCCGCGCCGAAGCCGGTGCTCGAGAACGTCAGCAAGGAAGACGCCGACAAGGCGGCGGCCAAGCTCAAGGAAGCCGGGGCGACCGTCGAGATCAAGTAGGGGAGGGGCTCGCCCCTCCCGGGTCTTAAGCCGCCGGCCCGGCGACCAGCCTGACCGTCGCCGCGTGCCGGGCGCCGGAGCGATCGCGCCAGGTCACCTCGACCTGAGCGCCGGCGCGGTGTGACCAGATTGCCGGCCCCAGGTCCGATGGGCCAGTGACCGCGGTTCCACCGATGGTCGTGGGATTGGGAAAGTCCACGTCGAAATCCTCGGTCGGCCAGCCCAACGCTGGCTGGGGCGCCGCTGGGAAATCGATGAGAAGACAAGGCCCAAGGGCGTTACGCCGGCGCAGCGCGGCGGAGGAGCCGTCCGCAGGGGCGTTACGCCGGCGCAGCGCCCCAACGCGGCGGTCAAAGAAGGTTTCACCACCCCAAAAGGGGGAATGCTATACTGGCGGTTCGTGCACGCCGGGCCGCTCGCTCCATCCCTTGCTTGAGCGCGCCCTTTTTCCTTGGGAGGAACCGCCCCTGTGATGATCTCTGAGATGAAGGCTCCCTCGCGCCGGAACTACGGCCGGATCCCGAACCTTGTCGAGCTGAAGGACCTGATCGCGACCCAGATCGAGTCGTTCAACTGGTTCCGGAACGAAGGCCTGCGCGAGCTCTTCGACGAGATTAACCCAATCACCGACTACACCGGCAAGAACTTCGAGCTCAAGTTCCTCGACTACGAGTGGGGCCAGCCCAAGTCCTCGGTCGAGGAGTGCCGGAACCGCGACATGACGTACCAGTCGCCGCTGCGCATCCGCACGCGCCTAACTATCAAGGAGACCGGCGAGATCAAGGAGTCCGAGGTCTACATGGGCGACTTCGCGACCATGACCGACCAGGGCACCTTCATCGTCAACGGCACCGAGCGCGTGGTCGTCTCCCAGCTCGTGCGCAGCCCGGGCGTCTACTTCACCAGCGCGGAGGACCCCAATACCGGCCGCCGCCTCTTCGGCGCCAAACTCATTCCCAACCGCGGCGCCTGGCTCGAGATCGAGACGTCCAACAAGGACGTGCTCACGGTCAAGATCGACCGCAAGCGCAAGGTGCCTGTGACGGTCCTGCTCAAGGCGCTCGAGCTGCCTCAGCTCAAGGGCACCGACAACGACCGCGAGGCCCAGCGCCGGGCGCTTATCGAGCTCTTCGGCGACGTCGACAACGATCCCGAGCACCGCTACATCGACGCCACGCTCGACAAGGACACCACCGGCAAGGCCGACGACGCCCTGCTCGAGCTGTACCGGCGCGTGCGCCCGGGCGACCCGCCGAGCGTCGACAACGCGCGCAACCTGCTGCAGTCGCTGTTCTTCAATCCCCGCCGCTTCGACCTCGGCCGCGTCGGCCGCTACAAGGTCGACAAGCGCCTTGGCCGCGACCTGGAGGACATCCAGGAGCGGGTGCGCGACCGCCAGCTGCGGATCCTGGAGAAGGGCGACTTCATCGCCATCATCCGCAAGCTCATCGAGCTGAACAACGCGCCCCGCGAGAAGCAGATCGCCGACGATATCGACCACCTCGGCAACCGCCGGGTGCGCGCGGTGGGCGAGCTGCTGCAGAACCAGTTCCGCATGGGCCTGATCCGCATGGAGCGGATCATCAAGGAGCGGATGACGATCAGCGATCCGCACACCGTCACCGCCGCCAGCCTCATCAACGCGCGCCCGGTGGTGGCCGCGATCAAGGAGTTCTTCGGCTCCAGCCAGCTCTCCCAGTTCATGGACCAGACCCGGCCGCATGTGCCCGATCGAGACGCCCGAGGGTCCCAACATCGGCCTGATCGGCTCGCTCGCCAGCTACGCCAAGGTCAACGAGTTCGGCTTCGTGGAGACGCCGTTCCGGCGCGTCTACAACCGGATGCCGATCAGCAAGGACATGCATGACCGGCTGCTCGGCCGCAAGCTGCGGCGCGCGGCGGTCGACGGCGGCGGCAAGGAGGTCGTGGCCTCGGGCAAGCTGCTCGACGCGAGCGCGGTCAAGGACCTGGAGAAGGCCAAGGTGCAGACCGTCGACATCCAGCCCTGGGTGTCGGACGAGGTCAAGTACCTCTCCGCCGACGAGGAGGACTTCTACGGCATCGCCCAGGCCAATGCCATCCTCAACCCCGACGGCTCCTTTCAGGAGTCGCGCGTGCCCGCGCGCGTGCGAGGGCACTTCGCTCTCGAGGACGTCGCCAACATCCAGTACATGGACGTCTCGCCCAAGCAGATCGTCTCTGTCAGCACGGCCATGATCCCGTTCCTGGAGCACGACGACGCCAACCGGGCGCTGATGGGCTCCAACATGCAGAAGCAGGCGGTGCCGCTGCTGGTCACCGAGGCGCCGCTGGTCGGCACCGGCGTCGAGTACTACGCCGCGCGCGACTCGGGCGACATGCTGGTGGCCGACGTGGCCGGCACGGTGACGGACACGGCGCACCCGCAGGACGGGCAGGGCGTTCACGCCAACCCCATCTTCGAGATCACGGTCAAGCCCGACGAGGGCGGCGCCGAGCGCAAGTACCAGCTGCAGAAGTTCTACCGCTCCAACCAGGGCACCTGCCTCAACCACCGCGTGCTCGTGAAGCCGGGGCAGCACGTCGAGGCCGGCGACATCCTGGCCGACGGCCCCGCCATCGACAACGGCGAGATGGCGCTCGGCCGCAACCTGCTGGTCGCCTTCATGCCCTGGGAGGGCTACAACTTCGAGGACGCGATCCTGCTCTCCGAGAACGTGGTCAAGGACGACGTCTACACGTCCATCCACATCGAGGAGTTCGAGATCGAGGCCCGCGAGACCAAGCTCGGCCCCGAGGAGATCACGCGCGACATACCCAACGTCTCCGAGGAGCAGCTGCGCAACCTCGACGAGCGCGGCATCGTCTACATCGGCGCCGAGGTCATCAACGGCGACATCCTGGTCGGCAAGATCACGCCCAAGGGCGAGACCGAGCTCTCGGCCGAGGAGCGCCTGCTGCGCGCGATCTTCGGCGAGAAGGCGCGCGAGGTGCGCGACTCCTCGCTGCGCGTGCCCCACGGCGAGCGCGGCATCGTGGTCGACGTCAAGGTCTTCAGCCGCGAGACCAAGGATGAGCTGAGCCCCGGCGTCAACGAGCTGGTGCGCGTCTACGTCGCGCAGAAGCGGAAGATCTCCGCCGGCGACAAGATGGCCGGCCGCCACGGCAACAAGGGCGTGGTGGCGCGGGTGATGCCGGTCGAGGACATGCCCTTCATGCCCGATGGCACGCCGGTCGACATCGTCCTCAACCCGCTGGGCGTGCCCAGCCGCATGAACCTGGGCCAGGTCCTGGAGACCCACCTGGGTTGGGTCGCCAAGGCGATCGGCCAGCAGATCCAGACGCCGGTCTTCGACGGCGCCCCGCTGGAGACGATCCAGGACGAGCTGGAGAAGCACGGCCTGCCGCGCGACGGCAAGGTGGTGCTGCGCGACGGCCGCACCGGGCAGGCCTTCGACAGCCCGGTCACCGTCGGCTACATCTACATGCTCAAGCTCCACCACCTGGTGGAGGACAAGATCCACGCGCGGTCGACGGGCCCGTACAGCCTGGTCACCCAGCAGCCGCTGGGCGGCAAGGCCCAGTTCGGCGGCCAGCGGTTCGGCGAGATGGAGGTCTGGGCGCTCGAGGCCTACGGGGCCGCGCACGTCCTCCAGGAGATCCTGACCGTGAAGTCGGACGACATCGTGGGCCGGGTCAAGGCCTACGAGGCGATCGTCAAGGGCGACAACACGCTCGAAGCCGGCATCCCGGAGAGCTTCCGGGTGCTGGTCAAGGAGCTGGAGGGGCTCGCGCTCGGGGTCGAGATCCTGAGCGAGGACGAGCGCCAGATCGTGCTTAGCGAAGAGGACATTCCGGAGCTCCCACTCGACCTGGGCATCAACCTGGAGCGGGACGAGATGGGCGAAGAGCCGGCCGAGTAATGCGAGGCCGAATGAAGAATGGCGTCAGGGGTCCCCGCGAAATCGAAGATTTCGTGGGGATCTAGAGAGGGAGAAACAAAGACACTTGCTGAAGCTCGAAAACTTCGACGCGCTGCGGCTTTCACTGGCCTCGCCGGACACCATCCTTTCCTGGTCCCACGGCGAAGTCACCAAGCCGGAGACGATCAACTACCGCACGCTGCGGCCCGAGCGCGACGGTCTTTTCTGCGAGCGCATCTTCGGTCCCACGCGGGACTGGGAATGCCACTGCGGGAAGTACAAGCGCTACCGCTACAAGGGCATCATCTGCGACAAGTGCGGCGTTGAGGTAACGCGCTCAAAGGTGCGCCGCGAGCGCATGGGCCACATCAAGCTGGCCTCGCCGGTCAGCCACGTCTGGTACTTCAAAGGCATCCCCAGCCGCATGGGTTTGCTGCTCGACATGAGCCCGCGCAACCTGGAGAAGATCCTCTACTTCGCCAACTACATCGTCACCGACGTCAATGAGGACCTGCGCTCCGAGATGCTCGGCAATCTCTCGGTCGACACCGACGAGCGTGCGCAGAAGCTGCGGGGCGAGCTCGACAGCAAGGGCGACCAGATCCGGCGCAAGCACGAGGAGGAGCTCAACAAGCTCAAGGCCGACGTCGAGTCGGAAACCTCGCGCGGCGACGAGCAGCTCACCCAGACCGTCGACCTGCTCACCTCGCAGGGCCAGAACCTGCAGGAGCAGATCAAGACCGCGGCCGGAACCAAGGCGCGGCGCAACCTGGTGGTGGGCGCGCCCGACGAGGAAGAGGTCGTGATTGCCAAGGGCGACGTCGTCTCGGACGAGATGGCGGGCGCCGTGCTGCGCAAGGTCCAGGAGAAGATCGAGAAGGCCGAGGCCGACGTGCGCGCGGCGCGCTCGGCGGCATCCGACCGGCTGGAAGAGGCCCGCCAGCGCATCGAGGCGGAGATCGCCGAGGCCACCGTGACCGAGCGCGAGTCGCTGCAGGGCGAGCTGGAGCAGCTGCAGGTCGAGATCGACGCCACGCGCACCGACCTCGAGGCGCTCCACGTCAAGCAGATCCTCACCGACACCCAGTACCGCGAGTACCACGAGCGCTTCGGCCGCGTCTTCAAGGCCGGCATCGGCGCCGAGGCCGTGCGCGACCTGCTGGGTCGCATCGATCTCACCGAAGAGATGTACCGGCTGCGCGAGGAATCGCGTTCCTCGACGGGCCAGCGCAAGCAGAAGGCGATCAAGCGGCTGAAGGTGGTCGAGGACTTCCGCAAGTCCAACGCGTCACCGACCTGGATGATCCTCGACATCCTGCCCGTGATCCCGCCCGAGCTGCGCCCCATGGTGCAGCTGGACGGCGGCCGCTTCGCGACCTCCGACCTGAACGACCTCTACCGGCGCGTGATCAACCGCAACAACCGCCTGAAGAGGCTGCTGGAGCTGGGCGCGCCCGAGATCATCGTGCGCAACGAGAAGCGCATGCTCCAGGAGGCCGTCGACGCCCTCATCGACAACGGGCGCCGGGGCCGCGCCATCACCGGGACCGGCAACCGCAAGCTCAAGTCGCTGTCCGACCTGCTCAAGGGCAAGCAGGGGCGGTTCCGCCAGAACCTGCTCGGCAAGCGCGTCGACTACTCGGGTCGCTCCGTGATCGTGGTCGGGCCCGAGCTCAAGCTGCACGAGTGCGGGCTGCCCAAGAAGATGGCGCTCGAGCTCTTCAAGCCGTTCGTGATGCGCGAGCTGGTCAACAAGGGTCACACCACCAACATCAAGTCGGCCAAGCGCATGGTCGAGCGCAACCATCCCTACGTCTGGGACGTGCTGGACGAGGTCATCCACGAGCACCCGGTGCTCTTGAACCGCGCCCCGACCCTGCACCGGCTGGGCATCCAGGCCTTCATGCCCGTGCTCGTCGAAGGCTCGGCCATTCAGATCCACCCACTGGTCTGCCACGCCTTCAACGCCGACTTCGACGGCGACCAGATGGCCGTGCACGTGCCCCTGTTCTCGGGCGCCATCGCCGAGGCCAAGAACCTCATGATGTCGTCGCAGAACATCCTGTCCGCGGCCGACGGCCATCCAGTGGTGGCGCCGACCCAGGACATCGTGCTGGGCTGCTTCTGGCTCACCGCGGCCCGGGGCAAGGCCCGGTGAAACGATCGTCACCACCCCGGGCCGGGTGGTCCTCAACCAGGCGCTGCCGCTGGGCCGCGAGCCGCAGGAGGGCGTGGTCGCCGAGCCGCTCGGGTTCCAGAACCTGCACTTCGATCGCAAGCAGCTCCGCAATCTGGTCTCCCTGCTGTTCCTGCTCTACGGCAACGACACCACGGCCGCCTCGGTCAACGAGATCAAGCGGCTGGGCTTCCACTACGCCACCCGTGCCGGGATCACGATCTCGGCCATGGACATCCCGCACGCCGAGGCCAAGCCGGCGATCCTGACCGCGACCGAGAAGGAGATCGACGAGGTCGAACGCATGTACCGGCGCGGCGTCATGACCGAGGACGAGCGCTACCGCAAGGTGATCGAGCTCTGGACGCGTGCAACCGAGGAGGTCGCCAAGGCCACCGAGAAGGCGTTCGACCCCTTCAGCCCGATCTGGATGATGATGGGCTCGGGCGCCCGCGGCAACATCCAGCAGCTGCGCCAGCTGGCGGGCATGCGCGGCCTGATGGCCGACCCCACGGGCCGGATCATCGACCTGCCCATCAAGGCCAACTTCACCGAAGGCCTAACCGTGCTCGAGTACTTCATCTCGACGCACGGCGCCCGCAAGGGTCTGGCCGACACCGCGCTGCGCACGGCCGACTCCGGGTACCTCACCCGGCGCCTGGTCGACGTGGCCCAGGACGTGATCGTCCGCGAGGGCGACTGCGGCACCAACAACGGAATTTGGGTCCGCGGACTGGACGGCGACCCCGACGTCGTCTTCCAGAAGATCGCGGGCCGCGTCACCGCCGAGGACGCGGTGGCGTCCGGCGGCGAGGTCATAGTCGCCGCCGGCGAGGAGATCAGCGACGAGGCCGCCCGCCTTCTGATGGAGAAGGCGAGCGAGGTCAAGATCCGCTCGGTGCTCACCTGCGAAGCGCGGGAGGGCGTCTGCCGGGCCTGCTACGGCCGCAACCTGGCCACCGGCAAGGTGGTCGAGATCGGGGAGGCGGTCGGCGTGATCGCGGCCCAGTCGATCGGCGAGCCGGGCACCCAGCTCACGATGCGCACCTTCCACACCGGCGGCGTCGCCGGGGTGGACATCACCCAGGGTCTGCCCCGCGTGGAGGAGCTGTTCGAGGCTCGCATCCCGAAGGGCAAGGCCGTCATCTCAGAGATCGACGGCGAGGTGGAGGTCCTGCGGACCGACACGGGCCGCAAGGTGCGGGTCACCTCACGCGAGGAATTCGAGGTTTCTTACCCTCTGGAAGCCAAGGCCGAAGTCCTGATCAAGGATGGCGACGAGGTCATGGAAGGCCAGGAGCTGGCGCGGGCGGGCGAGGTGCCTATGCGCACCCGCCACGCGGGCCGGGTCAAGGTCGGCAAGAAGGAGATCTCCGTGCGCACCGTGGACGAGGAAGTCCGCGAGTACGCGATCCCGCACAACGTGCGCATCCGCCCCGAGCTGGAGCGCCGCGACGGCACGCGGATGCCGATCCATGCCGGCGGGCAGATCACCGAGGGCTCCGTGAGCCCGCAGGAGCTGCTGCACATCCTGGGCAAGGACGCGGTCCAGACCTTCCTGGTCGACGAGGTCCAGAAGGTCTATCGCTCCCAGGGCGTGGACATCAACGACAAGCACATCGAGGTGATCGTCCGGCAGATGATGCGCAAGGTCCGCATCGACACCGCCGGCGACACCACGCTGCTCCCGGGCGAGATCGTCTCGCAGTGGGAGTACGAGGAGGCCAATGCGGCGGCCCTGGCGGAGGGCGGCGAGCCCGCCACCGCGCAGACCGTGCTGCTGGGCCTGATCAAGGCGGCGCTGAACACCACCTCGTGGTTGTCGGCGGCGTCGTTCCAGGAGACCACGCGGGTGCTGACCGAAGCCGCGATTTCGGGCAAGGTCGACCGCCTGCGGGGGCTCAAGGAGAACGTGATCATCGGCAAGCTGATCCCGGCAGGCACCGGTCTCGACTACTACAAGAAGCAGCGCGAGGCGGCCGCCCGGATGATCGAAGAGGAGCCGATCGACCTCGACACTCTGAGCGTGTAGTTCACGTAGGGGCGGGCCTTCGGGCCCGCCCCTTTTCAGATCCGCTGAGTTTCGGGTCACTTTTCGGCTCAAAACCCAACCAAAAGTCGGCAGATGGGCCGCGGAATCGCGCCGAGCCATGAGTCCTAACCTGCAGAATCGTGGGGCTGGTCGGGGCACCACAACTATTGCCCAGACCACGACTGCGCCACTCTAGGCTCGTGGCGTCCTTGCCGCAGGGCGTGCTTGAGAGACCTCGATTTCGATCGCTGGATCTGGTGAACTTCCTGTCATACCGGAAGAGTTCTCTGGAGTTTGATGACTTCATCGCGCTCGTCGGGCCAAACGCAAGTGGTAAGTCGAACGCGGTG
>VBEO01000092.1:0-404 GCA_005881825.1 Chloroflexota bacterium
TGAGATCAAGGTCTTGGTCGATCAATGAGAAGGAGACGCCGATGAAAGCGCTCGTCTTCGAGCAGCCCCGGCACGCAGCGGTACTCGACCTGGAGGTGCCGACGATCGCAGCTGACGAGGTGCTCGTCCGCTCACGCAGCGTCGGCATTTGCCACTCGGACTTCGAGCTGTACGAGGGCCGTTACATCATTCCGGTCTCGTATCCGATCATCCCGGGACACGAGTGGTCCGGCGAAGTCGCCGAGGTTGGGAGCGCTGTGACGACACTCCGTCAAGGCGACCGTGTCGTCGGCGAGTGCGTCGTCAACGGCGGCGAGGATCACTTCGGTTTCTCGGTCAGCGGCGCCGATGCCGAGTACTTCGTCGCAAAGGCGTCGTGGCTCCATCGAATCCCCGAGGAGCTC
>VBEO01000092.1:456-4361 GCA_005881825.1 Chloroflexota bacterium
CGTCGACGATGGGCGGCTCCGTGACGCTGATCGAGCCGCAGGCCCACCGCCGGTCGCTCGGTCTCGAGATCGGTGCAAGGCATGCGATCGATCCCGGCGAGGCTCCGCTGGCGGAACAGGTCGCGGACCTGACGGACGGACGAGGCTTCGACGTCGTGATCGAGGCTGCAGGAGTTCCCGCGGCAATGGCGAGTGCGTTCTCGGTCGCGGCCCTCCACGCGCGTGTCGTCTTCGTCGGAATCGATGTGGGTGGCAGCGCCCCGGTCGAGATCGGGCTCATCCAGTCGAAGGCCCTCCACGTGCGCGGGATAATCGGCTCCGCCGGTCTATGGCCGCGGACGATTCGCTTCATGGCGACGAGCGGTGTGGACCCGACGCCGCTGCTGACGGCGACGTTTCCGCTGGCTGAGAGCACGGCGGCGCTTGATGCTGCGCGCGACACGACCCGCAACGTCAAGGTGCAGATCGAGTGCTGACATCGTGAAGGCAGCTGTCTTCCATGGAGCCCGAGACGTCCGAATCGAAAACGTCCCCGAGCCGGATGCACGAGGGCAAGACGACGTCGTGATCGAGGTGATCCGTGCGGCGATCTGCGGCACGGATGCTTCCGAATGGGATCACGGCCCGCTTCTCTGTAAGCCGGGCGTCGTCCTCGGGCACGAGTTCGTCGGCCGCGTCGTCGCGCGCGGCGACGGTGTGACGAGGGTCCAAGTCGGCGACCGCGTGGTCTCCGGCGCGGGCATCTCGTGCGGACACTGTCCTTGGTGCCGCGGCGGACGCACGAACCTCTGCGTGGAGTACCGGACGCTGGGCCTACAGGTGGACGGAGGGCTTGCCGAGTACGTTCGCTCACCGGCGTCGATCTGCCATCTCGTCCCGGACGCATGCACCGACGACGGGGCCGCGATGGCGCAGCCGCTGGCGGTCGCGTTGCACGCGCTCTCTCGCGTCCAGTTGATGGCGGAGGACCACGTCGCCGTGATTGGAGTGGGCGGCATCGGCTCGCTCGTCGTCGCGGGTGCGTCCCGCCGGGCGAACGGGGGACGAGTGGTGGCGATCGACATCGATCACGAGCGTCTCGCCACGGCTTCCGCACTCGGTGCGACCGACACGGCGGCGGCCGCCGAGGACGAATCACTCCGGGAGCTCCTGCTCGAGTGGAGCGGGGGAACGGGATTCGACGTCGTGATCGAAGCCAGCGGTGCCGCGCACGCCCCGGCGGCCGCGCTCGCGGGGCCCCGCCGAGGCGGACGCGTTCTCCTCGTCGGGCTCCATTCCGCACCCCGCGAGCTCGACCTGAGCGACACGATTCTGCGCGAGATCGATGTCTTCACGAGCGTTGCGCACGTCTGCAGCACGGACATACCCGCAGCGCTTCATCTCCTGACGGAGAACGATCTCGCAGCCTCGACGATGGCGCGGACTATTCCGCTCGACGCGCTCGTCGAGGAAGGGTTGCGACCGATTGCCGAGCGGCGCGCCCCCGGCAAGATCCTCGTCACGCCGAACACCACATCGCCTGAAGCCAATTTGCCCGCACCACTCGACATAGGAGCTCGGATCTCGTGACCATCGATCAGCATCCCTACAAGGTCTCCCTGGCCGACACGGCGGCCGATCCCGGAATACCGGAGCGCGGCTGGGTGAACATGGACGTCCGCTGGCTCGTTACCGCCGAGAGCGTCGGAGCGAAGCAGGGCGTCTTCGGAGTGACGATCTTCGCGCCCGGAGCCCGCCACGAGCTTCACCGCCATCCAAACGCCGAAGAGGTCGAGTACCTCATCTCCGGCCAAGGCGTCGCGTACGTGGACGACGATGCGATCGAGCTCGGCCAAGGCGAGGCCGTCTTCGTGCCGCGAAACGCCTATCACGGCTTCGAGAACACCTCGAGCGCGGAGGTCGTGATGGCCTGGCTCTATGCGGGCGCAGCCAGCCTCGAGGCGGCCGGCTTCGTGACGCGCCTGGAGGACGAGATCGGCGGTTAGGGCACGCCTGCCGACGGCTGCGTCGGGTTCGTGCGATTCTCTCGGCGCTGTGAGCGGCTCCAGGCACCGGCCCGTGGATCCAAGGGTCTATCCGCGATTCGCGGGGATCCGCACGTTCATGCGGCTTCCGCACGTCACCGACCTCGCCGGCGTGGACGCTGCCGCGGTCGGCGTGCCGTTCGACACGGCGACGAGCTTCAGGTCGGGCGCGCGCTTCGGTCCGGAGGCGATCCGCTCCGCGTCGGTGCTGCTACGCCCGTACCATCCCGCCCTCGCGATCGACGTCCTCGACGCGCTCTCCGTCATCGACTACGGCGACCTTCCGGTGGCGCCCGGCGACACCGAAGCCACATATCGGCGCATGGAGGCCGGCCTCACGCCGCTCGTCGACGCCGGCGTCTTCCCGCTCGTGCTCGGCGGCGACCACTCGATCACGCTCGCGGAGTTGCGCGCGCTCGCCCGTCGGCACGGGCCGCTGGCGCTCGTCCACCTCGACTCGCACACGGATACGTGGGACGAGTACTTCGACCAGCGCTACTTCCACGGCACGACGTTCCGTCGCGCCGCCGAGGAAGGGCTCCTCGACCCGCAGGCGTCCGTGCAGGCGGGGATCCGCGGCTCGCTCTTCTCCGGCTCCGACCTGGACGACGCGCGTGCGCTCGGCTTCGAGGTGATACCGAGCGAGGAGCTTCGCGCACTCGGGCCTGCGGAGTACGCGCGAAAGGTGCGCGCCCGTGTCGGCGACCGCCCTGTCTTCTTCTCCTTCGACATCGACTTCCTCGACCCTGCGTTCGCGCCCGGGACGGGTACGCCGGAGATCGCCGGTTTCTCCACCGCCGAGGCGGTCGCACTGCTGCGGGCGCTGCGCGGCATCCGCCTCGTCGGCGCCGACGTCGTCGAGGTCTCGCCGCCGTACGACGGCCCCGGACAGCCGACGGCGACCGCCGCCGCGAACGTCGCGCTGGAGCTGCTCGCACTTCGCGCCGTATCGGAATAGGCTCCCGGCCTCGGGGTTCGACGGAGGAGGAAGCCAGTGCGTAAGACGATTGTTGCGGCAGCCGCGACCGCGGCCCTCGCGCTCGCGCTCGTGAGCGCCGCAGGCGCAGGAGGACGGGCGGGCACGTTCACGTACTGCACGGACCCGACGTTCCCGCCGATGGAGCTCACCTCGACGAGCGGGGCGATCACCGGGTTCGACGTCGACATGGCGAGCGCGCTCGCACCAACGTTCGGCGAATCCGCGAAGGCGCTGAAGACGGCGTTCCCGGGCCTGATCGCGGCGCTGAACGCGAAGAAGTGCAACGCGGTCATCAGCGGGATCTTCGTGACGCCGGACCGACTCAAGCAGGCGGGCGCCGCCGGCTACATGGAGACGCACCGCGTCTTCATCGTCAAGGCGGGAAACCCCAAGCACGTAATGGGGCCGGCCGACCTCAAGGGCCTCAACGTCGCCGTGCAGACTGGGACGAAGTACGAGGCCTACCTCAAGGCGCTGAAGGCGAAGATCGGCTTCAACCTCCAGGGCTACCCCGGTGACAACGATGCGGTCGCGCAGGTGATCCTCGGCCGTGCCGACGTCGTCCTCACCCAGGACACCTCGTTCGCGTTCCAGGCGAAGGCCCATCCCGGGAAGATCGCGGTCGCGTACACGTTCCCGCAGAAGGACACCTTCGGGGTCTACTACCGGAAGGGCGATCCGCTCGGCCCGAAGATCGCCGCCGGCCTGAAGACGCTGAAGTCGGACGGGACGCTGGCGAAGCTCGCGAAGAAGTACAAGATCCCGGTCGGCGACGTGAAGTAGTTGGTCGCGAGCTTCGACTCGCACCTGTTCTGGTCGGCGCTCTCCTCCGGACCGTACTGGAGGGGGGCGCTGACCGCGCTCGAGCTGACGATCGTCGCCCTCGCGACCGCGATCTTCGT